>JAYVPA010000001.1:0-10955 GCA_043757615.1 Sphingobacteriales bacterium
TTTACATAACTTGACGGATCGCGCAAATTACCGGATAAACTAACCGTTCTGTTATTATAAATGTATTCGGCATTAAAAGCAAGTGCTGTTTTTAAATTAAAGAAATCCCTGTTTACGGAAACATCAACTGTTTGGTTTAATTTTTCTATGACAAAACTTGTGGTAAGATTTATCTGTGATGCCTGAATATTTTCATATTTATAAGAACCGCCAACGGCCCATATATTGTATTTATTAAAATTGACTCCGCCAAAAACATTGATAGTATTAGGAAGTCCAAAAACATTAAATGTTGTGGCGCTGGCGACTACCCGTTCATTATAATAACCGATTGACATTGCCCACGATAATCTGTCCTGCAAAAAAATCATTACTTCCGCATTGTCAGTATTCAGGCTGTCCGGCATGATAAGTATGCGCACATCTTTAAATTTTTTTCTTTCCCATAATAATTTTTCCGTGTCTGCAAATAATGTCGGATTGATCGTGTCGCCTTCTTTGAAAAAAACATCACCTCTTACAAACCATTCTTTTGCTTTAAAATGTATTGAATTCCCAAATTTCTGTCCTTTGCTTAATTTGGTATGGCAACTGTCTTCCGTGCAGCCGAATGGTTTAAAAATAACAATATCTACACACGTTATTTTTTTGCCTTTATATTTATCATATTTTTCAACGCCTGAAAAATCTTTACCGTAACCTCTGTCGTTATAATTGAAATACGAAAAAAACTTAAATACTTTTTTTGTTTTTTCTGTCCGTTCAAATTTCTTAATGGTTTTTACTGAATCTGCGGAGATGTCTTCATCTTCAGCATGTGCGTATAAATAATTATTCTGCGTAACAGTTGTACTGTCTTTTGGCTTAATATTTTTAGAAAAAGAATAATGTTGTCCTATAAAAAAAAATAAAAAAAACAAGAATATTATTCTTGCCCGACATATAACAGATAAATTGCCTGATTCAAAAAGCATTTCTAAAAATACATATTTTATTTCCCTCAAAAAAGGTGAATGAGATATAAAATTACTCTACAAACATATTATTCATCCTGATTGCGCCAGGATTGCTTCCATATACTTTTGGCTGCACAAGGTCTTCACCGTAAGCTTTTCCTTTAGGGAAAAAACACAATTGCAAATCAACAAAAGGAACGCCAAGTCCGGCACTTCTGATGCGAAGTCCGGCACCCACTCCGTACTGAAAAACACTTTCTGTAAATAAATTTTTATTGTTTTCGCCTAACCAAGCCACATCAGCGAATATATACATCATCGCTTTGGACCATGCAATTCTTTTATCAAAAAAAAGATCGCTTTCCATATTCAACGTGATACTTTTTGAGCCACGAAGCGGTGGTGAATAAAATCCTCGGAGGCCATTTTCATCATTTATATTAAAATATCTTTCCGCGGGGAACGCTGAACCGAGGCTTGTTCCAAACCTCATTATTTGCCTGTAATAAACAATCTTTGCAAATGCTACTTTATTTGATACATAATCCAGGCTGACTTTGGAAATCATTTCCTGTCCTTTCTTGTGAAGTATATAACCGGTAAAATTATACTGCGGGTAAAAGTATCCGACTTTCGCAAAATGTATTCCGTAGTTGACTGTGAAATCCAGTGAAATTCTTTTACCAAATACTTCATCCTTTTGATGACCAACCCAAAAAGATGCACTGTACCCTCTTGGGAAATATTCCGGAACATCTATGTAAAAAGTATTTTTTGTGCGGTAATAATCCCAGCGCGCAACACCGATTCCAAACTTATAGTCTTGCTGCGTTACAAAAATTTTATCGTATGTCGGATCTGAAATAAACGGTCTTTTTTTATAGTCAACATAATTTAATTTGCTGGCAAATATTATTTTCAATTTATCGTCCTTTATTGAAAAAATCTTGGCAACAGGTAATGCATAGGCCAACCAAAATGAATATGAATGAGACTTTGTCATTCTGTAATTTATGGTGTCAAGTCTGCGACCGGTTAAGCTTCTTGTCAGAAAATCATAGTTATATCTTATATCAAAGGCCCATTGCGATTGTATGCTGAAGAAATTTCTATACAAAGAAGCCAGTACTCTCTGATTTAATTTTTCAATTAAAAAAGTAGAAGTAAAATTAATTTGCGTTGCTTTTATATTTTCATATTTGTAACCGCCGCCAACAGCCCAAAGATTATACTTGTTGAAATTAATTCCGGTGAAGACAGAAAAGGAATTTGGCTGTCCAAAAAAATTATATGCAGATATTCCGAATATCAATCTGTTGTTATATCCTAAGCCAACTATCCATGATAAATTATCCTGCAGATAAATTGTGACATCTACATCATTTGAAGAACTGTCTTCTTCTATAATTATTCTGATGTCTTTAAATTTCTTACGCTCCCATAATAATTTTTCTGTATCAGCAAATAAAGAAGGATTTACTTTGTCGCCCTCTTTAAATAAAATATCTTTTTTTACAAACCACTCTTTGCTTGAAAAATGAATCTTGTTTCCGAACTTCTGTGCTTTGCTGAGTTGCTTTGTTGAATCATCAGGATCCTCGAATGGTTTAAAAATTTCAACCTGTATGCTGTGTATTTTTCTCCCTTTATATGCTTTGTATTTTTCCGCACCGCTAAAATCCTGACGTTGTCCTTTGTCTTTATATTGGAGAAAAGAAAAAATCTTTGCCATTTTTTGTGTCTTCTCCTTACGTGTTTGTTGTTTCAGTAGTTGTGCAGAGTCTAATGGTATTGTCAGTAATGAATCCGGTATTTCGACTTTAAACGTGTCAATCAACACGGCCGGTGTATCGGTCATTTCGGGTTTGGGCGCCTGGCAGAAAACAGACGTTCTGAAACACAAAAGGAAAATAAACAGAATTATGAATCTTAAAAAGGTAAATCGTTCAATGTTTGCATATTTAAGCATTGCAACTTTTAAACACTATTTCTTTGTTTTTGTTTGAATTATCTTGATGATTAGTGGCAGAACGGAAAGAAACACAATACCAAGAATAAATTTCTCCAGGTTTTTTTCTACAAATGGAATATTTCCAAGAAAGTACCCGACGATGGTTACTATAGAAACCCAGATTGCGCCACCGAAAATATCATACGGTAAAAATGTTTTGTAGTTCATCTTTCCAACCCCTGAAACGAATGGTGTTACAGTGCGCAGAATCGGAATAAAACGTGCAATGATAATAGTTTTTGTTCCGTGTTTATCAAAGTAAGTATGTACGTCATCAATCCATTGTTGTTTTACCAATGGCTTGCTTCTGAAATTCCATTTAAGAACTGTAGCCCCAAAAAATCTTCCTACTAAATAATTAATGTTGTCGCCAAACACAGCAGCCAGTATCAATAATGGAATCAGTAAGTATATATTCAGTCCTGAGTTTTGAGCACATAATAAACCTGCGGTAAACAACAAAGAATCTCCGGGTAAAAACGGCATGATGACCAAACCTGTTTCTACAAAGATTATTAAAAATAAAATCGCATATATATAGTTTCCGTGCTGCTGAAAAAGATGCAGTAATACATCTTTCGTGTGTGTTAAAAGCTCTAAAAGAAAATGAACGTATTCCATTTATACTATTTGCTGTGCAAGATACGGGTTTTAATTAATTGCAGATTGGTAAAAATATTCTGTCGGGAAAATGTAATTTAGATACAAATAATTTTTATGCAAACTATCATCCTCCTGATCATCTCTAATTCATTTATGACCTATGCCTGGTATGGGTTTTTAAAAAACCCGAATATAAAATTATGGCATGCAATATTATTGAGCTGGAGTGTGGCTTTTTTTGAATATTGTTTTATGGTTCCTGCAAACCGAATTGGCTATAAAACATTTAATGCGTATCAATTAAAAATAATACAGGAAGTAATAACGCTGTCTGTTTTTGTAATATTTGCGTATTTTTTTCTGGGAGAAAAATTTAGATGGAATTACGCTGTAAGTTTTGTATTTATTTTCTTAGCTGTAATATTCATGTTTAAAAAATAGCTTTTAGTTCTGAGAAAACATGATGAAGCTTTCATTAGAAATAAGAAAGCCCGCTGAATTCAGCGGGCTGTAAAATCAAACTATTTTTATTTTGTAATCAGTAATTTATTAATGATCACTTTTCCGTTTGTT
The DNA here is from genome assembly GCA_043757615.1 of Sphingobacteriales bacterium. Lineage (GTDB taxonomy): Bacteria > Bacteroidota > Bacteroidia > Chitinophagales > JADIYW01 > JADJSS01. The sequence goes on from JAYVPA010000001.1 coordinate 4,144, forward strand.
TCCAGTTTGTAAAAATAAATACCTGCAGGTTGGTCAGATCCGTCAAACTGTAATCTGTATTCAACTCCTGCTTCCGTATTTCCATCATATAGATTTTGAATTTCCTTTCCGTCAATATTAAAAACAGATAGTTTTGTTTTTGTATCTACGTCATTTATAAAACGGATAGTCGATATTCCTTTTGTAGGGTTTGGAAATACGTTTAATTCCAATCCTTTTGATATTGCTTTCTTTTCTTCTACTGCAGGGTCAACCATTCTTGATGTACTCACAGGTGCTGTAGCTGCAAACGCAGCACCGCAAGAATTATCACAGTTTGTGTTCCAATCCCATATGGTATATTCATCTGCAATTACTGACTTAGCGATGAACTGACCTGTTAATTTCGTAGGCGCTGCTGCTGTTGCTTTCTGAGTAATAATTTCTCCTCCAGCTGCATATACATTACCGTTAAATGTAGCACCTGGTGAAAACACGAATTCATTTGTCGGTGAATTTGTTCCTACATAAAACGTAACCTTTTTTAAATCTGTATTTGTTTTTGAATTAATTCCAAACGCTACTGTCTTAGTAACAATAACATTTGTGCAGGTTGCAAAACTTACTGTAGAGCCTTCATTTGCTGCATAGGTAGTTGCGTATATTCTTGGACGCGTAAAAGTAACCTGTGCATTTTTACCAATTATAACAGATGTAAATAAAGAATCTGTAACAGTAACTATTGCACTATCTGCCACCGTTAAAGCGTTTTTGCCTTTAAGGGTATTTGTCAAGGCAACAGGCAGCGTAAGAGATGCTGCACCTATAATTTTATTTGTTACTACACTGCCTCCTAAAACAGTTATTGTTGATGCTTTTACAAATGTTGCTGCTGCTGTAACGATTGAGCTTAAATCAAAAGTAGCTTTTGCGCCTCCTTTTGTTACGCCTACACCTCCACTGTTTATTGTATTTCTTTTTACAATAACTCCATCTGTTCCAATAACTGTATATGCTGAAAGAAGGCTTGATTTGTCATAAGTAACGGATTTGCTTGCTGTAGCCGTACATCCGTATTGATTCGTTGCGGTTACAGTATAAGTTCCTGTGGAAAGTATGCCTACACTGGATGTTATCTGACCGTTTGACCATACATAAGATGTAACATCAGCACTTCCTTTTGCTGTTAATATCATCTGGTCTCCCTGACAAAATGCAGGCAGGGAAGTACTCGTAACGGATACTGTTGGTTTTGTTCCGACAACTTTAACCGTAGCAGTGCAAGATGAAGTTTTAGTACCATTTGTTGCCGTTAAAGTCACATTTCTATTTCCTATATCACTACATGTAAATGTTGTTTTTGATGCTGTTAATGAGCTGTAGTTTGTTGAACCGCCATCTATATCTGCTGCTGTAATTGTTACAGTTCCGTCTGATAAATTAACTGTAATGTTTTTACAAACTGCAGAAGGTGTTCCTGTTGATGCTATAACAGTAACTGTAACATTTGTTGCAGATGAATTTCCGTTTATATCCGTTACTGTAATCGTTACAGTATTGGTTCCTATATTCGTTGTGTTAAAAGTGGTCTTAGACGCTGTTATGGATCCTATTCCGCAAACATCCGTAGATCCTCCGTCAAGTGCGTAAGGAGAAATAGTTACTGTTCCAAATGCATTCAAACTAACGCTTATATCTTTCCCTATCGCCACCGGTGGTGTAATATCCTGAATAATAACATGGCCTACTGTGGTTGAAGTATTTCCACCCTTGTCTATGTATGTCAGTGTTACAGGATTGTCTCCTACATTGTTGCAATAAAATTCAGATTTATCAGATGTTATATTTATCAAACAACCTTCTTCAGAACCACCATCTAAAAAGAAAGGGCTGACATATGCATATCCAAATTGGTCCAGTTGAATTACTTGTGTTAAACCAACAGGATTAAGGGGTGGCAATAAATCTACCAACGTAACGGTTGCGTCACAAGTAGAAGTATTTCCAGCTGAATCAGCAACTGTAAGTGTAACAGTAGTTGGTCCGTAATAATCAAAACAATGAAAATTTGTCAGAGATGCAGAATATCTGACGATGCCAATATTATCTGTAGAACCGCCATCTATATTCTGGGGTTGTATTGTGGCAAATCCCAACTGGTCAAATTCTACAGTGATGTTTTTGCAAACAGCTATTGGAGGTGTAACATCCTGTGCATATAATCCTATAGATATAAGTGATAAAAGAAATAGGAAAAAAGATTTCATGTGTAAAATTTTACAAAATGGTTAAATAAATATATTATTAATACAAGTGTATGTTAAGATGTACGAATAAGGTTTTGCTAATGTTTTTTTGTTATGTTCGAAATTCAAAGATACATATCTATTTTCTTTTTTACAACTATCAGATTGTCTATTATTAAAGGTGTATTTGTTTGTATATATATTGTGGGGTTGACCTAAATTTCTTTTGAACTACATGTAATTTATTCTATCACCATTTTTTGTACATTATCACCAAATTTCACCAAAAATGTTCCTGCTGTAAAATCACAAATATTAATCTTATGAAGATTTTGTTCTATTTTTTTAATATAAACCATTTCGCCGTTTGCATTATATATTTCAAGATCAAGCTGTTGGTCCTGTAGCTTTTTATTATACGTTTCTACCCAAAGTTCATCTTCAGAAATATTTGAAGACAAGCATACATTTTCTACCGGTTTTTCTTGTGCTCTATTTTGAATAACAGATTGCATATTACTCTTTTTTTCAATCAAAACTGGTGTAGCAGGATTTTTGTAAGTAGGAATACTGTTATAACAAAACAAAAATGCTGTTCTGTTTGCAGGTAAAACCTCTTCCGGTGATGATTTATAGTTTTTGTGATTTTGTGCATTTGCATGCAAGACTGATAGTACTATACTTAAAAACAATAGCACTGTGGGTTTTGTGTTTTTTTTCATGTTAGGGGTTTTATATTTTAAATATGATTAAATCGTCTTCGGATATTTATTTAATAATTTATGATTTGTACGAGAGGGAGTAATAAAGCAGTATGTGGTGAAATTTAAGTGGTGGTGAAATGATACGATCATTATGCTTCACCGAGAAAATTAAAGCAAAAAAATTAATTCGTAATATCTTTAGAAAGTTGTGGTTTTGCAACATTGAAATTAGGGTTAAATGTTATTACAAAAATAGAGAATTTAAATTTTTTTCGCATACCCATAAATAATTAGTTTAGATCATATTGGCTTGACTAAAATCAATTTGTTTAGGTTTTTAGCCATTTTGAATACTGTTTCTTTCACATTCTTCTTTAAGATTAGAAATTTTTTTTAAAGTTATGGGAATCATCGGTGAAGATATATATCGCAGTTGTATCAGCAAATACCTATATTTTGGTGAATATTAAAAATATAGTTATCACTATTTACTATTAATTCCATTATTTAATAGTTTTTCTTTATCAGGTTTTTCTAAAGGACTTTGTCCTGTTTCCTGATTATTAAAAGAGACATTTTTGGGAATCTGATTTTTCGCAGAAAAATCTACACTTATGATTTCCTCGTCATCCCAGTTTTCTTTTATAACAATTGGTTTTAATTCTTTATATATCCTTTCAGGTAGTGTTTTCTTCGTGAAACTACCTGAGTTCCAAATTCCGTCTGTATTTGCATCCTCAATAACTTCCATAGAATAATTACCGGCAAGTTGTAAACCGTAGTCAATTTTAACCGTCTGAGAGTCGCGTAGAATTCTCCTGTCCATTACTTTACCCGAATTATCTTTCAAAATCGCAATATAATTTCTGTTATTTTGTGGTAACTTGTATATAATCAATAAGTTACCACATTTTTTAATAGAAGTGACTGAAAATGAAATTTCCTGCTTTTTGTTGTAATTTCCTACTAAATCTGATAAACTCGAATCTTGGATGCCAAATTTGTACTTCATTCCGGATTTCCAGTCTGCAGTAAAAAAATACGTTTGCAAATCTTCATCCCGGGAAACAGAAAATGGAATTTTTGAGTTTGATGTATCAGTTATAGAAAGTTTTTGCGTATCAATTTTTTCCAGACTATAATAAGATGAAATAAATTTTAAAGGTTTGGTCTCAATTACATTCAAAGATTTATAAGCAAGAGTATCATTAAAAAATAAGACTGACTTTTTGAAGTTTTTACTTTCAGTACGTATTCTTAAAGTATCAATTAAACGATTATTGTTTTTCAAAATTAAAGTGAAACTATTCGTGTCTGCAATTAGTTTCGGAAAATAGACAGCCATTTTTTTAGGCTCTTTTTCAGGAAAGGCTATAGGCAAAATCTCCTTATTTTCTAAAACATCAACAGTAATCTCATCTTTTGTAAATGAAATCTCTTTATTAAAAGTCAAGTGCAATACTCCGCCTTTTATTACTCTGTCAAAATCAAAAATACGCAAAGTTGAATCCTCCGGTAAAAATATTTCCAAGTTTAAGGAATCTACATTTGATTTTATATGATAAACACTATCCGTAAAACCTATAGCTTCTGTAGGTAAATCATAATAATAATTGCCGTTCTTATCACTCAAAGCATAAATCCTGTAATCGTCTTCCTTTACATTTTCCAATGTATAACTGCCGTCTGTTCCTATCTTTGCAATATAAAACGGGCGCTTTTTTGTAAATGCTGAATCTTCCTTATCCTTATATAACAACAAATACGAGTTGTCAGGAATATTGTTCATGCTTGTATTTATTATACCCCTTACTTTCAGCGAATCAATAAATTCTCCGGTCGAAAAAATATATTTATAGCCTGAAAGGGCATTCCCTTCATTGTTGTCTTTTATATTATCTCCAAAAAAAATACTGTATGTTGTATTTGGTAGCAGCGAATCCTTTAGTTTAATACTAAGCTCATTTCTGGCAATGTCTATTTTGGGAAAGGAATTTATATTCGGTGAAATGATTATCTGTGTTTTAGCATTTGCCAATGGCTGAATCCACTCATCAAATACTATTTTTATTTCTTTCTGATGAAAATTTATTGAATAATTTGACGGATTTGACTTGCTGATCTTTGGCGGTATTGTATCTTTTTTTCCGCCTGTTGGACTAGTAATCTGAGCGCAGGAGAAAATAATGAAACAATGAAGTAATGTAATAATGAAATAATGAAACCTATGTTTTTTTATATTTCTGTGTTGGTTCATGGATAATTATTTCATTATTGAATTAAAATTACCGGCCTAAATATACCATCAAAACGGAAATGTCAGATGGTGAAACGCCTGAAATTCTGCTGGCTTGTCCTAGTGTTTGCGGTTTCATTTTGGTTAATTTCTGGCGGGCCTCCATACTTAACGATGGCAAACTCATATAATCAAATTCTGTTTTGAGTCTTACATTCTCAATCTTATCCATCTTTTTTACTTGCTCATATTCTTTTGCTATGTAGCCGTCATATTTTACAGATATTTCAGCCTGTTCTAAAAACTCTTTCTCGTATTTAGATAAATGTTCTTTCACAATCGGTACGTGTTCCATTAAATCGAGAAGACCAATTTGCGGCCGGGTAATAATCTTCTCCAGTTTCATCTTGTGAATCATAGGCGTAGTGCCTTTTGATTCCAGATAAGAGTCAATATCAGATGGTTCAATGCTGAAATCTTTAATAAATTGAATGATTTCGTTAGTAGCATTCTTTTTTTCAGTTACCCTGTCCATCCTGTCATGCTCTGCAAAACCAATTTTGTGTGATAATTCTGTCAGTCGTAAATCTGCATTATCCTGGCGCAACAGAATACGGAATTCTGCACGGGAGGTAAACATTCTGTATGGCTCCTCAGTGCCTTTATTTACCAAATCATCAATTAGTACGCCTATATAGGCTTCACTCCGCTTCAGAATAACCGGCTCCAGATCATTAACTGCACGGTGTGCATTTATACCTGCCATCATTCCTTGTGAAGCTGCTTCTTCATAACCAGTTGTTCCGTTTATTTGTCCTGCAAAAAAGAGGTTTTTAACCAGTTTGGTTTCTAAAGAAAGGTTTAATTGTGTCGGCGGAAAATAATCGTATTCGATAGCATAACCGGGACGGAACATTTTTACCTTTTCAAATCCGGGAATCTGTGTAAGTGCTTTATATTGCACGTCTTCCGGTAATGAGGTAGAAAACCCATTCACATAGATTTCTACAGTATTCCAACCTTCGGGTTCTACAAAAATCTGGTGTCGGTCTTTATCAGCAAAGCGGTTTATTTTATCTTCTATTGACGGACAATATCTTGGTCCTAGACCCAGGATTCTGCCCTGAAACATAGGTGATTTTTCAAACCCTGTTCTAAGTAAATCGTGTACTTTATCATTGGTATAAGTAATCCAGCAACAGCGTTGTTCTTTTGGTTTCTCAATTTTTTTATAAGAAAATCCAACTATTTCTTCATCCCCATCCTGCACTTCCATTTTAGAATAATCCAGACTTCTTCCATCTAAACGCGGTGGAGTACCGGTTTTCATTCTGCCGCTCTCGAAACCCAAACCGACCAGTTGTTCCGTTATTCCTTTTGATGATTTTTCGCCCGCTCTTCCTCCACCAAATTGTTTTTCTCCAATATGTATTATACCATTCAGGAATGTACCGTTTGTCAACACTACTGATTTAGAACGAATCTCCATTCCCATACCCGTCTTAACGCCGCAAATCTGTCCATTTTCAACTAGCAATTCACTTACCATATCCTGCCAAAAGTCAATATTTGGTGTATTTTCCAGCATTTCACGCCAAACTAAATGGAATTGCATACGATCACTTTGGGCACGGGGGCTCCACATAG
>JAYVPA010000002.1:0-10951 GCA_043757615.1 Sphingobacteriales bacterium
GATGATGTTATTAGTAATCAGACATGCGCAAATCGTTATACAGTAATAAGAACATGGACAGCAACCGATGCATGTGGTAACAGTTCAACAGCATCACAAACAATAACAGTAAATGATACTATCAAACCTGTTATTACAGATATACCTGAAGATGTAACAGTAAGTTGTACATCTGAATTGCCTGAAGCTGGAAATGCTGATGTAAGTGCAACAGATAATTGTACAGGAGAAGTAACATTAATAGTAGAAGATGTTACAAATGAAGGCAGTTGTGCAAATAAATATACAGTAACAAGAACGTGGACAGCAACCGATGCATGTGGTAATAGTTCAACAGCTTCACAAACAATAACAGTGAATGATACAATCCAACCTGTAATTACAGATGTGCCTGAAGACATAACAGTAAGCTGCGCATCAGATTTACCTGATCCGGGAAATGCAGATATAAGCGCAACAGATAATTGTGCAGGTGAAGTTACTTTAACTTTTGAAGATGTTACAAGACAAGGTAACTGTGCAAATAAATACACAGTGACAAGAACCTGGACAGCAACAGATGTATGTGGTAATGTTTCAACAGCATCACAAACAATAACGGTGAATGATACTATCAATCCTGTTATAACAGAAGTGCCCGAAGATGTAACGGTAAGTTGTACAGGAGATATACCTCAGTTAAGCAATACAAGTGTGAGTGCAACTGATAACTGTTCAGGTGAAGTAACGATAACAGTAGCAGATGAAACGAATCAAGGCAGTTGTGCAAATCAGTATACAATAACAAGAACATGGACAGCTACAGATATATGTGGAAACAGCTCAACAGCAATGCAAACAATAACTGTTAATGATACTATTAAACCAGCATTTGTAGAAGAATTACCTGCTGATACAACAGTTAATTGTGATGTAGTATCTGAAGCACCTGTGTTGACAGCAACAGATAACTGTGGTACAGCATCTGTTTCATATAACGAAGAACGAACATTGGGAAATTGTCCGAATTATATATTAACCAGAACCTGGACAGCAAGCGATGTGTGTGGTAACACAACAATATATGTTCAGCATATTACAGTACAGGATACAACACGACCAACATTTTTAGGACAATTATTGGGAGATACTACGGTTAACTGTGACGCTGTTCCTACGGCTGAAGATTTAACTACAAATGATGGATGCGGATCAGCGGTAATAACATTTACAGAGGTAAGAACTGATGGCAACTGTCCAAATAGTTTTGTATTAACAAGAACTTGGACGGCAACGGATCCATGTGAGAATACAACAACACATGTACAAATAATAACAGTCCAGGATACAACTAAACCAGAGATAACAGGTGTTCCTGAAGATATTACAGTAAGTTGTTCGTCAGAAGTACCTGAAGAAAGTAATACAAGTGTGAGTGCGACAGATAATTGCGATGCTGAATTAATTGTGTCAGTGGAAGATATTACAAATGAAGGCAATTGTGCAAATAAATATAGTGTAACAAGAACCTGGACAGCAACAGACGCTTGCGGTAATGTTTCAACAGCATCACAAACGATAACTGTAAATGATACTATCAAACCTGTTATTGCAGGAGTTCCTGAAGATATAACTGTGAGTTGTGCATCTGAAGTACCGGAATCAGGTGAAACAAATGTGAGAGCAACGGATAACTGTACAGGCGAAGTAACATTATCAGTAGAAGATGTGGTAAGCGATGGTAACTGTGCAAATAAACATACAGTTACAAGAACCTGGACAGCAACAGATGCTTGCGGTAATATTTCAACAGCTTCACAAACAATAACAGTGAATGATACTATCAAACCTGTAATAATAGGAACTCCGGAAAATATATCAGTAAGTTGTACATCAGAAGTGCCGCAAGGAAGTAACACAACTGTAACGGCAACAGATAATTGTAGTGGTACTGTAACAGTAACAGTTAATGACATATTGAGTCAAAATGCTTGTGTAAATAAATATACAGTAACTAGAACCTGGACAGCAACTGATGCATGCGGAAATAGTGCAACCTCTTCTCAAAGAATTACAGTGAATGATACTATCAAACCTGTTATCACCAATGCACCTGAAAATATAACAGTTAACTGCACATCAGATATTCCGACAGCAGGAAATGCAAGTATCACAGCAACTGATAATTGTAGTGGTTCAGTTGCTGTAACAGTCAATGATGTTATTGCAAATCAAACTTGTGCAAATAGATACACACTTACTAGAACATGGACAGCAACAGATGTATGCGGTAACAGTTCAACAGCATCACAAATCATAACAGTTAATGACCAGACAATACCTGTGTTTACAGAAGAATTACCTGAAGATGCAACAGTTTGTTCTGCCGCTCCTCAGGTGCCGGTCTTAACTGCAACAGATAATTGCGGTACTGCAACAGTTACATTCACAGAATCTGTTGATGTAATATCAATTCCGGGTACAAGTATTTATACACGTACATGGACAGCAACAGATGCATGTCTCAATACAGCAACACATACACAAGTGATTACTGTAAAACCTGCTTCACAATCAAGTCTTGATACAATGATTTTTGACTGCAATGGTGGAATTACAATTGGTGGTCAGGTGTTTGTTGAACCTGGTATATATATAGTCACAACATCTAATTCAGTAGGATGTGATAGCCTAATCAGGTTGAATTTGAGAGTTAGAATATGTGACACTGTTCCAATCGGAAAGGATACAACTATTTATGATACATTGCCGATACTTACTACTATAACAGAATGTAATTTATCCTTACCGCCGGGAAATAATCCTATCGAAATAAAATCCTGTGACGGACTAACGCGGGATACTTTACTTCACGGTATATGGATCTTGGACGAGCAAACTAAATGCTTAACTTATATAGCAGATTCATTAAAAGGAAATGATACGATATGTGTGTTAGCCTGCGATCTTGTCACTCATCAGTGTAATGTAACAACTGTAATAATAACGGTAACCGGTGTGCTGCCTGATGCAATAGATGATTGTGTTGAAGAAACAGAGAAGAACAAAGATATCGTAATTGATGTCCTGGCAAATGATATAAGTGCAGATAAGGATGTCTTAACGATACAGTCAATTGTTACACAGCCTAAATATGGTTCAGTATCTATTGACGAAAATAATCAGACTATAGTATATACACCAGGCAGAGATTACTGCGGAAGAGATACTTTCTACTATTCTACTTGTGACGGAGAAGAAGGATGTGATACAGCCATGGTTTGTTTACAGATAAATTGTATGTGTGTGTATCCTCAGGTAATCACACCAAATAATGATGGATTTAATGATCATCTGGTATTCCCATGTTTAGGTACTGCAGAAGGTGCAAAATTATTAGTATGGCATCGCTGGGGTTTAATTGTCTATGAAGATGATAATTATAAAAATGACTGGGATGGTAATATACAGGGAAAATTATTACCTGCCGGCACCTATTATTATAGTATTGAATTCATCAATCCTGAATCAAAAGAACAAGTAAGAGAAGTCAACTACTTTATGATAGTATCTAATTAATTAACCACTTACAAATACCTAATTATGAAAAAATATATAATAATCTGGATCCTTGTTTTTGCTGTACTTCCTTTAACATCCCAGGCACAGTCGGAACCTTACAATACTATGTTTGCGTTTAATAAATTACCTATAAATCCTGGCTACACAGGTGGAAAGGATATGCTGAGCATTCGTGCAGTGTACAGAGATCAGTGGGCAGGCCTCCCGGGTAATCCGCAGACAATTAATTTGAATGTGCATAGTCCGTTGAAGAAAGAACGCATAGCATTGGGTTTGTCAGTTATTAATGACCGCTTAGGAGCAACCAATGTAACCTATCTGAATCCGTCATTTGCATATAGGTTGCCTTTTAGAAACGATACAAAATTAAGTTTTGGTATCAGCATGGGTATGATGATATTCAAATCAAAAATTACGGAACTGGATGCAGTAGATATAAATGATCCCTTGCTGACACATGATCTGAAAGGTGTCAGAGCAAGTGTTGGAGCCGGAATTTATTATTATGGTTCAAAGTTTTATGTAGGTGTAGCAATACCAAATATGATTCCGACAAGTTTATTCGGAAAAGATAATAGTTCAGCGGCCAACGCCAGATTAGTACAATTATCCAGTTTATTATTTATGGGTGGATATACTTTTGAAGTAGGAAAGAAGAAAAACTTTTGGTTGCAACCTCAGCTATTATTTAAGCTTATGACAAGTACTAAATACAAATTACCTGTGGAGGTAGATGCAAACCTGACATTTACATTATATAAAAGAGTGGGCCTAGGTATCACCTACAGAACAGGAATTGCAGATCCGTTCCAGAACAGAGAAAGCGTGGATGCTATGGTTATTTTCTATTTACCAAAAGAGATAACAATTGCTTACTCATACGACCGTACAATATCCAAAGCTAAATATTTCAATAAAGGCTCTCATGAAATAATGCTGGGCTATGATTTATCATTTACAAAAAAAGGAATCAGAACACCCAGATTTTTTTAAAAATAAATTATAAGAGATATGAAGAAGATAATTTTTTCTATAATTATGTGTGTCAGCTTATTTAATATTTCTGCACAAATGGTTCCGGCCAGGTTCGAGGAAGCCCGTAATCTATATGCTCATTTAGCCTATAGCGAAGCAATTCCTATACTGGTAAATGAATGTATCAGTAATAAAAATAAATTTCTGGAAGCAGAAATAATGCTGGCAGACTGTTACAGGCAAACGAATGATTATGTAAAAGCTGAAGCCGAATACAATATTATAAGTCTGGATATAAGATTGAAAGACGAAAAACAGAGATTATATTACGCGCAGATTCTTCAGAATAATCAGAAATATGATCTTGCTGCTTTCTGGTATAATAAATATTTACTGAAATTTCCTCAGGACAAGAGAGCACAAAATCAAATGGAAGCCTGTAAAAACCTGGAACAATTTTCAACAGATAAAAGATATTCCATCACAAATTTATCTCTTAATACGAATGGCTATGATTTTGGTGCATGTATAAAAAATAATGTATTGTACTTTATATCTACAGGCGGTAAAAGTGCAGCTGTAAAACCTAAGGATATAAACCTATGGACAGGCGAACGTTTTATGGATTTATACACATCAAACATAATTGAAAATGATTCTACCGCAGATGAATTTTCAATTCCTGTTTCCATGCCAAAAACTGTAAATACAAAATATAATGAAGGTCCTTTATGTTTTAATAAAGAAAAGACAAAAGTTTATTTTACAAGAAATCAATATAATCCCGATGAAAAAAATAAGTTATACTACAGCAAACAAAAAGAAGCCAACCTGACTATTTTTGAAGCTACAATAGATAAAGGTAACTGGATAAATATCAAGGAACTTCCGTTTAATAATAAAGAATACAGCTGCGGACATCCTGTCTGGGATGATGATGACAGCATTTTGTACTTTACTTCAACCATGCCGGGTGGTTATGGAGGAACTGATTTATGGAAATCAAAACTATCAAATAGTAAATGGGAAAAGCCTGCAAATTTAGGTTCAGTGATAAACACAGAAGGAGATGAGATGTTTCCTGCTATGGATGTAAACAAGAATTTTTATTTTGCATCAGATGGTCATGGCGGATTGGGTGGACTGGATATTTTTTCTGCAAAAAAATCAGACGGGGTTTTCAGTAATGTAAAAAATTTAGGCACCCCTATAAATTCCAGTTATGATGATTTTGGATATCTCATTAATGAAAATAATACCATCGGTTTTTTTTCCAGTGATCGTCCGGGCGGAAAAGGGGAAGATGATATTTACAGGTTTGCTGATGTTAAATATGAATTGGAAGTTACCATAATAGATAAATTTACTAAAGAACCGATTGCTACTTCTCTTGTGCAGTTGAAAGAAAAAGATGAAATCAAAAATAAACTGAGTTCAAATAATAATGGTGTTTCCCAGACACGCGTGGAAGGCGGATCAGAATATATATTAGATGCAGAAGCGCCGAATTATTTGCCCGGTACTATCAATAAACAAATACTTGCAAATGAAAAAAGGCCTTTCAATAAAGTAACTATAGAATTACAGCCTTTGGTATTACAGGTCTCTGTTATAAATGCTGAAACAAAAAAACCGGTTGCAGGTGCTGTCTTAAATTGTACAAATGCATGTACGAATAAAACAAAAACCAGCATTGCTGATGAAACGGGAATAACAGCCTACACGGTTTTAAATAATTGCACGTATACGTTAGATGCAAGTGCAAAAAGTTATTTGCCAAAACCTGTAACTCAAATCACGACAACACTAAAAGATACTACATTTATTGTTATTGAACTGACACAGATAAATGATAAGGCAATAGCACTGAATAATATTTATTATGATTTTAATAAATGGGATATTCGCCCTGAAGCGGAACAGGATTTAAAAATGCTGTTACAGTTTATGAAACAGAATCCTGATGCAATTTTAGAACTAAGTTCAAATACAGATTCAAGAGGTGAAGATAAATACAATCTGGATTTATCACAAAAAAGAGCACAGTCAGCAGTGAATTGGCTTGTAACACGGGGGGTATATGAAAATAACATCAAGCCGGTAGGTTATGGAGAAACAAAACCTCTTAATGCCTGTATAAATAATGTAAAGTGTTCTGAAGAAGATCACCAGAAAAACAGGAGAACAGAGTTCAAGGTTTTAAATGCAGGACAAGTGATAGCATCTCAGGTAAAACAGGATGTTAGCGTGGATCCGTGCAGGAATTGTCCGTTTTAATTTTACTGTGTGAGAGAAAAAAGAGCCGGTTTTTTAGAGCGGTTCTTTTTAATAAAAAATCCTGACTCAAGAGTCAGGATTAAAACTATTATTGGAAAAAATAATCTATTTTACCTGGTTAACGATTGCTTCAAACGCTTGTGGATCGTTTAAAGCTAAGTCAGCCAATACTTTTCTGTTGATGTCGATTCCTGCTTTTGATAACTTATTAATGAATACTGAATAAGATAAACCGAAAGGACGAACAGCAGCGTTAATACGCACTATCCACATACTTCTGAAATCTCTTTTCTTTAGTTTTCTGCCAATGAAAGCATAGGTTAAACCTTTCTCTACGGCATTTTTTGTAACGGTCCAAACATTTTTACGACGGCCATAATAACCTTTCGCAAGTTTGTACACTTTCTTTTTTCTGTCTTTAGCAGCTACTGAATTAACTGAACGTGGCATAGCTTTTTATTTTTAAGTGTTAACAATGTGACCATCGGCGATGCCTTGCCTTATGTCATTACATTTTTTCTAGTTCATGCACAACAACATCTTGATATTACCTTCATCGCATTTTTTAACGATAGTGGTGCCGGTCAAGTTTCTTTTTTGTTTCGTCGTTTTTTTAGTTAAAATGTGACGTTTATATGCATGAGCTCTTTTAATTTTACCGCTTCCTGTAACCTTGAAACGCTTTTTTGCGCTAGAGTTTGTTTTCATCTTTGGCATAACAATATACTTTTAATCGATTATTTACTTCAGAATAGGGTGCGAAGATACGACTTTTTTACATAAATTCTGCATTTTTCAATGTGAAATCATGGTAAAATATAACGTCGAAGAGGTCTCAGGCCTCTTCGACATTATATTTTTTAAATTATCCTTTTTTCTTGGGAGCGATATACGCAATCATTTTTTTGCCTTCTAAATTTGGCATTGCTTCTAAGGCACCAAATTCTTTCAAAGCATCTGCAAATTGTAATAAAACCAATTCACCTCTGTCTTTAAATTGAATAGCTCTGCCCTTAAATTGTACGTAGATTTTTACTTTAGAACCTTCCTGCAAAAACTTCTGAGCGTGTTTTTGTTTGAATTCTAAATCATGGTCGTCAGTATTCGGTGTAAAACGGATTTCTTTTACTTCCGTTTTTTTCTGTTTCGCCTTAATTTCTTTGTCTTTCTTCTTCTTGTCGTACAAAAATTTATTATAGTCTACCAGTCGGCACACAGGCGGCACCGCTTTTGGCGAAATTTCTACTAAATCTACTTCTTGTTCTTTTGCTAAACGAAGTGCTTCTTCAATCGGATAAACACCCGGCTCTATTTCTTCGCCCACTAAACGCACTTCTGGTACGCGGATATCTCTGTTTAATCTGTGTTCCGTTTCTTTTTTCTTCGGAATAAATGGTCGTCTTTTAGGTATCAAGTTGTTTGTTTTGGTTATTGATTTAATTCGTCCTGCAATAATACGGCAAAGTCTTCAATAGTAAAAGCACCAAGATCGCCTTTTCCGTGTTTTCTTACAGAAATCTGCTTGTTTTCGACTTCTTTTTCACCGATTATTGTCATGTACGGTATTTTCATCACTTCAGCGTCGCGTATCTTCTTTCCAATCTTCTCAGCACGCTCATCTAATTTTACCCTGAAACCCTGCGCTTTTAAACTAGCAGCAACACTTTCTGCATATTCTAAAAATTTATCACTGATTGGTAAAATAGAGATTTGTTTTGGCGCTAACCATAATGGGAAATTACCTGCACAGTGCTCAATTAAAATTGCAACAAAACGTTCTACAGAACCAAATGGTGCGCGGTGAATCATCACAGGTCTGTGTCTTCCGTTATCAGCACCAATGTATTCCAAGTTGAAACGTTCCGGTAAATTATAATCTACCTGAATAGTCCCTAATTGCCAACTTCTGCCAATTACGTCGCGTACCATGAAGTCTAATTTCGGACCGTAAAACGCTGCTTCGCCATATACTGTTACTGTTTTCAAGCCTTTCTCTGCTGCAGATTCGATAATTGCTTTCTCTGCTTTTGCCCAGTTTTCGTCAGAACCAATATATTTATCCTTATTATCAGGATCGCGCAAAGAGATTTGTGCGGTAAATTCCGTAAAACCTAATTTTCCAAAAACCAATTGAACCAAATCAATAACTGTTTTAAATTCATCTTTTAATTGGTCCGGCGTGCAGAAGATATGCGCGTCATCTTGTGTAAATCCACGAACACGTGTCAATCCATGTAATTCACCACTTTGTTCATAACGATAAACCGTTCCGAATTCTGCAACACGATACGGTAAATCTTTGTATGATTTTGGAATATGATTAAAGATTTCGCAGTGATGCGGACAATTCATTGGCTTTAAGAAAAACTCTTCATTTTCTTCTGGTGTCAGAATTGGTTGGAAAGAATCTTTACCATATTTTTCATAATGGCCGGATGTTACGTACAAATCTTTTTTACCGATATGTGGTGTTACGACAGGTAAATAACCTCTTTCTATTTGTTCTTTTTTTAAGAAATCAGTTAGTTGCTCACGTATGAAAGTTCCGTTTGGCAGCCATAATGGTAAGCCTGAACCTACTTTCTGAGAGAATGCAAATAATTCTAATTGCTGCCCTAATTTTCTGTGATCACGTTTTTCCGCTTCTTCCAGTAAACGCAAATGCTCATCTAATTCTTGCTGATTAGGAAAAGTAACTCCGTAAATACGCGTGAGCTGTTTGCGTTTTTCATCTCCGCGCCAGTATGCACCTGCAACTTTCATCAATTTCACGGCTTTGATATGTCCTGTATTCGGAATATGCGGTCCGCGGCATAAATCCGTGAAATTACCTTGATTATAGAAAGTGATTTGTCCATCTTCCAAACCTTCTAATAATTCTAATTTATATTCATCGCCTTTTGCTTCAAAGTATTTAATAGCATCTGCTTTGGAAATATCCTGACGTTTGTATTCACTTTTAAGATTAGCTAATTCAGCCATCTTCTTTTCAATCTTTGGCAAATCAGCTAAAGTGATGGAGGTATCACCAGTATCTATATCATAGTAAAAACCATTTTCAATCGGAGGACCGATACCAAATTTGACGCCTTTGTACAAAGCTTCCATTGCTTCTGCAAATAAATGCGCAGAAGAATGCCAGAAAGTTGATTTTCCGTTTGTATCATTCCAAGTCAGTAATTTCAATGTAGCGTCAGCGTTTATGGGACGCATCGCGTCTTGTACTTCGCCATTAATTTCAGCAGCCAATACTTTTTTAGGCAAACTATTGCTGAGTTGGCCAGCAATTTCTAAAGCAGTAATTCCTTCGTTGAATTCTTTTACCGCGCCATCCGGAAATGTAATTTTAATACTCATAACTTGAACTGCGAAAATAATGAGATAAACTCATTAAAACAATTTAAGTTATTGTTTCCGATAAGAAATATAAGTAATATAGTTAAGCCGTTTTTTTGTAGCCAAGTATCATTGCAATTACAGTACCAATAATAGCACCCATAAGCGCATTTACCAGAACATCAGCAACAACTACTTGTCTTCCGATTAAATTATACATTGACCAGATTCCTAAATCAGCGCTTAATGCAAATAGTAATCCAATTGCAGTACCGGCAATTGCTCCGTTTTTTACAGTGCTGATATCTGACCAATATCCAAAAATAATAGCCAGCAATAATGTATAAGCTAAACCGGATGCAAAAATGCCTATAAAATTTGGCGGCATTTTTTCTAATCCAATATAGTACTTGGTCAATGAATGAGCTGCATAGAAGTCATTTAGCAGAAATCCATAAAATAACCAGCCTAAGAGGAAATAAACGATTGCGCCAACTAAGGCTGCTACAAATACTCTTGAATTCATAATTGTTTGATTTAATTTATACAAATTAAACTTTTATCTAATAAATAGCAATTGTATTTATTAACAACTTAAAGAATCAAAAGAAAATGATATACTAAGGAATAAACTTGTATCCTATACCGCGCACAGTTTCAATGTGTTGTTTGCCAACTTTTTTTCTGATTTTCTTGATGTGCGTATCAATATTCCGGTCGCCGACAATGATATCGTCGCCCCATACTTTTAACAAAATATAAGCTCTTTTAAATACTTTTCCCGGACGTGAAGTTAAAAGCA
>JAYVPA010000003.1:0-10887 GCA_043757615.1 Sphingobacteriales bacterium
ATAGATATCTGCAGTCTATTGGTTCAGCAACATACCGGATGCAGCATCTTATAAGAGATATTCTGGAATATTCAAGAATAGGCCATGATAAAACAATTACTGCAATAGATTGTAATGTATTACTGAAAGAAATTCTGGAAAATCTGACGACCTCTATAAAAGAAAATAATGCAATTGTGCATATAGACAAACTGCCGTTCATAAACGGTTATTATGCAGAAATAAGTTCTTTGTTTCAAAACCTTATTAGCAATGCAATAAAATACAAAAAGCAGAATACTCAAACATATATTACTATTTCTGCACAATCAAAAAATGACACCTGGCTTTTTGCAGTAAAAGATAATGGAATAGGTATAGAGAAAATTTATTACGACAGAATCTTTACTATTTTTCAAAAACTGCATGCAAAAGGTGAGTTTGAAGGAACCGGGATTGGTCTGGCGCAATGTAAAAAAATAACTGAATTACATGGAGGAAAAATATGGGTTGAATCCGAGTTTGGAAAAGGCAGCACATTCTATTTCACCATCTCTAAAAAAAATAATGTATGACAAACAAATTGAATTGCATATTATTGATTGATGATGATGCGGACGATAACTTTTTTCATCAGATTGCTTTACGGGAAATAAATGCTGCTGAAACTATCCATGTAGTTACAAACGGTTTTGACGCATTGGAATATCTTACGAATGACAACCATATTCCTGATCTCATTTTTCTTGATATCAATATGCCAAAAATGAATGGATGGGAATTCCTGAAAGAATACGATAAACTAAATATAGAACAACAGGCAAAGGTCGTTATTATCATGCTCACTACATCCTTAAATCCTTCTGATAGGGAGAATGCAACTACGATGAATGGCATAACAGATTTCAGAACAAAACCTCTTACCGTGGAGATGGTGGAAGAAATAATACGTAATTATTTTTAATCTTTACCTCTTCGCCACACAAACTAATTATCCCGTTTTTAATAATTCTATGGTTCTTGATTTCTGTGACGTTTAATCTATAACCTGTCTCCAGCAGGCAGGCATTAGCCACCAAGTATCAATAGAGAATATTTTTTAATATCGCTTTTGATTTCTTCCTTCATTTCGTAATCGGCAGGTGACGTTAGCCTACGCTAAAACTACGCTAAGCTAAACACCTGCCGAGGGCGGGGAAGATTTGATGATTATTTTTTTCGTGTTTATAACATGTCCCCCTGTTACATTCTTCGACACGTTTGCCATTTTTTTAATATCCGCTTAATATTAAAAACTGCTCCTTTTGCGAGGTAAATAACATCGCACCTTAGTCCCAATTAGTGTTAATTTGTAAACTTACCGTTATCTAAATTACTGCTGTTATCATGTGCTTTAATACATCTGTTTGGGGTCTGTTATTTCTGTGTGAGATACTATAACATCACACCCTCGACCCAAAAACATACCTTTTATAAACTTAACGTTACACGATTAGTAGTTCGTACGATATGCTTTTTGCTACTGCTAAAATAAATAGCACAAGCATACAGCACTAATGCTATTCCGCGCTAGTTTTTTACCATGCTTGTACTAGCTAGGGAACGGCTTATTTCGTAATAGTAGGTTGATGTGCAGATAGTAATACTACCCATTACCAAACTCCATTTATAAAATCTTGAATTTCTTTTTTGTTTAAGCCTGAATAGAAACTAATATAGCAATAGTTCTTTTTACTATATACAGCTATTATAATTTTATTTAATTCAGCAAAATGATAATTATTATTTTCATTTATAAAATTTACTGGAAATTGTTTTGCAAGGGTAGATATTATCTCTTTTGTTTCAATACAGTTTTTTTTAATAAATGTTATACCTACAACTTTTTTTGACAAATAAAAATCTTCACCTACATTTTCACTGTTTACCCAAATTGGATAATTTTCTAATTGAATTAATATGTCGTAATTTTTGGACTTGCCTCTAAAACCCCTATATACTTGATATTTTAAGCTTCCTACCTCTTTAATTTTACTTACTTTGTTAGGCAAGGTAAATTTTAAATTATCAAATTTTATTTCATCGCTTTCATTTTTTGCAGTGGAATTACAGCTAATATTTAGTAGAGAAAAAATCAATAAAATAAAATATGTTTTTTTCATACTTAATTCTTTTTTACTTTTTGTGGAATAATTACTGTGGACATCTGAACTCTTGTATTATCTGCTCCAGATGGCACTATTGGTATAATAATTTGTGCAGGTGGACTATCTATTAAAAATACAGTTTTATCTACTCCGTTAGAAGGTGCTAATGGTGTATTCCCTGTTTGGTCGGTTGGGTCTTTTAAAACAACTAAATTTCCTTGGGTTCTTTGTTGTTGTACTTTATTTACCATTTCATCTGCTGTTGCATTTGGATTTGCTACACCGACATCTTGACCAACGGCATTGTTATGCAAATCCATTTTCTTTTGATTATCTTTTACCTTACTTTGGTCGTCAAGTGCTTCGTGAGCTTTACCAAGTTTATTTGCTAAATCCTTACCAAATGATTGTGCGTTGAGGGCATTAAAATAGGCATGTCGAAATGCATCAGCTTCATCATTTAAAAAAAATGTTGCTTCACATGGTGTACCTGTAAATTGTTCGGCAGTTTTTTGAAATGCCAAATCTCTGTTTTTTTGAAGTTGCATTAAAATCTGAGGGTAAGTAACCATTAATTTTTTTTCATCTCTTGTTAACTTTTGCCATTCCTCATATTTTGTACCTTCTAATCCATCTATATCAACCATCCAAATTGGGTTATTACTTGCAAATTGATATGGCGTAAGCATTGGAAATTTTCTTGTAAGAGGGTCAACACTTAAAAATTTACCTAATCTTGGATTATAAATTCTAAAACCGTAATCGTATTGATTTCCAGTACCAGATACCTCATTATCCATCTCCTGTCCGTTAAAGCCGAAACGATAATTATCAAAGAACTTTCATCTAAGATATTAGTATCAATTGCAAATTCCAAATGAATTACATAAAAAAGGGCTCTCAAAATTGAGAGCCCTTTTATTCTATAAGAATGATTTTTGCTTATTCACCACTTAAGTAGATATCTACACGACGGTTTTTCGCTCTGTCATCTTCCATTTTTTGTTTGTCAGTCACTGAAGAGTTTTCACCGTAAGGCAACAATAATACTCTTTGAGAAATACCAACACCTTCTAAGTAACGTTTAACAGCATCGCAACGCTTTGCAGATAATGCCTGATTGTAACTTGAAGAACCTTCAGTAGATGCATTACCGGCTAAATAGATAAAGTAATTGCCTTTCATGTCAGCCAATTTAGATTTGAATGCATCGATGCTGGCTTTAGCTTCGTCAGTCAATTCAAACTTATCTACTTCAAAGTAAACAGAACCAAATTTCTTGTACACTATATTATCTAAACGTGCCGATACTTTTTCGATATCCGTAGTATTTTTATCAGAAGTTGATTTAGCATCATTAGCTATTTTTTCAACGCTATCCATTCTGCCATTAAGTGATGTACCTAAAGAATCAACTTTTTTATCTACATCATCTGCTTTTTTAACAGCATCGTCTGCTTTTTGATTTACTTTAGCGATATCATCATCGGTACGTTTTTTATTTTTCTCAAACTCAGATTGATCTGTTTTACGTTTCAATCTGAAGCTTAATAAAATCTCATGTGTGAAACCTAAATTAGAAGGAATCAAGTTTCCTTTCTTTCCAACCGTACTTTTAAATGTATAGCTAATATCAACCAATTCTTTAACACTTACACCTGCAGTGGCATGAATACCGGCTGCATTTGGCATAAAGAATCCTTTTGTATCTCCATTTGGTTTCAAGCCACCACCATTATCATAACCGAATGCTAACCACGCGATGTGTTTGTAAGCAGCCATTAATGTGATGTCAAGATAAACCGGCAATGCTTTGTTTATGAAATTCACCATTACAAAAGGAGTCAGTGACCAGTCTTTTTTCTTGCCCAGTTTAGCTTCATAGCTTGTCATGAACATATATTGACGTTGAATTCTGGTGCTGTTAGCAAAAGCAGGATCAGTTGATTTGAATTTAACTTTGTTACCCAAAACCTGAGGAACAGAGAATCCAACATTTAAACCTTTCCAGTGGTAATTGATACCAACAGATAAATCAAAGTTCACGTTTCTTGCATTAGAAACAGATGGATCGTTTGGATCATTTGGTGTAAAGTCATGCACGTGAAGTGAGTTAACACCTGCCTGCAAACCAATAGCCAAAACATGGGCTTTGTTCTTTGTTAATGGAATATGGTATGCGTATGCTAAACTTCCGCCGGTATTCTGCCAGCTTGCAGTTGTTCTATCATGATAGATAGTAGCACCTAACGCCATGTTACCACCTTTGATACGACCATCCCATGAACCATACGTACTGATTGGCCCTTCCGGAATTTTATCCCACTGTTTCTGGAATCCCAGATTGATACGGCCGCCATCCGGATCTGTACCTGCACGAGCAGGATTATAATAGAACGGATTTAGAAAGTAATTGCTAAATACAGGTAACTGTTGTGCATCTGACAACTGGATTCCTGCGATTAACAAGGCTACTAAGCTGATGATTTTATGTATTTTCATTTTTATGATTTTACTTAGATTATTAATTCGCTTCATTCCTAATTATCTTTTAATGTGTAATGCACCTTTGTAAACTTTAGTCGGTGTAGTGATTACGAACCAGTAAGCACCATCCGGTAAAGCATTACCTTTGTATGTACCATCAAATCCATTTGAATTACTGTAAGCTGAGCTACTGAATAACAGCGCACCACCCCTAGCAAATATCTGAATAGTATATGGTATCCCTGCATTGTTTAAGTTCTCGATATGATCAATAAACCAAACATCATTTAATCCATCACCATTAGGAGTGATAATATCCGGAATGATTAGATCCAACGAAGGAGTAACAGTTATCACTATTTCATCTTTATCTGTACAACCATTTTTATCCCAGATAGTAAATACCAGAGTATAAGGATTAGGTGTAGGTATATCAGTAAAGTCAGCTAATGGATTAGCAATATTATCATGATCTAATAATTCATTCGGTGTCCAGTTAAACGTGATTCCAGGTAAAACTGGAGATGGTCCGTTATCTGAAGTGCCATTTAATTGTAAGATTGTTCCTTGATTAATTGTAGTATCATTTCCTGCATGAGCAATTGGATTAGCCCAAACAATAACGTCTGTAGTAGCTGAATCTACACAACCACCAGGTAATGTAACTGTTACTGTGTAAGTACCTGTTTGGTTAGGATTAGCAGGATCCAATGTTGGATTTTTTCCTGTAGCAGTATATCCATTAGGTCCAGTCCAAGTGTAAACTCCACCAAACACATTTGTTGCATTTAATTTTATTACTCCACCTTCACATACAGGACCATCATTGTCAGCTATTATTTGATTAGGGAATGTATTGATTTCCACTAATTCACTATAAGGAAGTGATGTACAACCTGTAACACTATCTGTTAATACCAATGTGTAGAATCCTTGATTATCTACTTCAGTGGCATTTGTAATAGATGGATTCTGTTGTGTAGAACTATATCCGTTTGGACCTGTCCAAGCATAGAAGTATGGAGCTGGACCATCTGGTAAGTATGTAAACAAGTTCAATGTCTGATGTTCGCATATTGGAGCGTTGCTACCAATACTATCAGCTTTAGGCGCAGGATTAACTACTACTGTTACTGATGAATCATCTGATGTACAACCATCAACTGTAACGTTTACTGTATAAACACCTCCCTGAGCCGGTGTAACATTTGTTAATGTCACACAATTACCGTTGTAAACAAATCCGTTTGGTCCTGTCCAATGGTAAACTGCGCCAACTGCTGGTGTAGAAGCGCAGAACGTTATAGTTCCTCTTTCACAAACAGCAGTCACAGTATCAATACCAGGAGTTGCTGGTTTAGGTTTAACTATTACTGTAGTTGTTGCTATTGGGGAAGTACAACCGCCTACTGTAACAGTGACGCTATATGAACCAGCCTGAGCAACTGTTATGTTAGGAACTGTAAATGTAGGAACAGTCGAAGTACCAATTATAGCACCTGTCGGACCATACCATGTATATAAAGTTGCACCTGTAACATCTGAAGCCGTCAATATCAAATCTTCAGTTTCGCATAACGGACTGTTAGATGAAATTGATGGAGCGTTTGGTGTAGGAATAATATCTACATAAACGGTACCAGGTAATGAACTGCAATGTGTTATCGTATCTGTAATAATTAAAGTATAGTTACCTTGATTATTAGCTTCTGTAACACTAGCTATTATTGGATCAGATAGTGTTGAAGTAAATCCGTGAGGACCAGTCCAAGCATATGTATAAGGACCTGTAACATTTGAGAATAAATCTAATTCAGATCCTTCACATATTGGTGCATTGCTTGTTGGTACTGGTGTAGTTGGTAATGGATTAACAGTCAAGACAACTGGTGTTGCAAGACTTTCACAATTTCCATCAAAACAAGTTGCGTAATATGTTGTAGAACCTACTGAAGGAGCCAACACAGGGAATGTAGAACCCACATGAACTAAATTTGTTAATGCTGCATCACTATACCATCTGATAGTACCATCGCAAGATGCGGTTAATACAGCATTTTCACCTGCACAAACCTGTACATCTTCAGCAACAGGAGCTTCAGGAACTTCATTAACAGTTAAAGAAGCTGTTCCTACATCTGATGTACAAACAAATTCATCAAATGTTGTTGCATTAAACCAAACATTATTTGTAATAGCACCTATATCATACACCCCCGGTACAGAATAGTCATAATCTTCTCCAAATGGTCCTGTTCCGGTTATTGGTATTGTAATTGAGGCAACGCCTTCATATACACCGTTAAACGGATCTAAAGGAGCAATTGCCACACCTAAAGTTGTCAACGGACCTGTAACTGTTCCTGTATTATCCAGGAATTGAACAGCTGCTAAGTCAAATGTAAAGATATCAAAGAAGTCTGTTACTAAATCGAATGGATATGAAATATGAGCGGTTAAAGTAATTGAATCTGCTGTTGCACATATCTCGACATCCTCTACTCTTGGATTTTCGAATTTAGGAGTAGCGTAAACATCTACAAAGTTCATTGCACTATGACATCCTGTTACAGGGTCAACTGCATCGAAATAGAATCTTGTCCATGATGAAATTTCAGGTGTTGTAAATTCACCATTAGCATCACTGGAATTAAAGAATCCTGTTACATCATCTAATCCTGCTTTATCTGTATACCAGTGAATATCATCATCATTAGTATTAGAAGCAGTTATAGTAATAAAGTCATCCCAGCAAGTAACATAGAAATCTTCATCTGCAACCGGAGTTTCCGGTATTGGATTTACGGTAACTGTTACGGCTGTTACAGGACTTAAGCAAGTTCCATTATTATTTACAACATAGTATGTAGTTGTAGCGGTTAATGGTTGTGTAGTATAAGTAGCACCAGTGTGCAATAATGTAGTTAATGTAGAATCAGCATACCATTCTACCTGTCCGATAGGATTTGTAACAGTCAATGTAACCATAGAACCGCTACAAATTGGATCAGGCGTTGCTACTACAGGAGCTGCTATCGCAGGCAATACTGTAAATGTAACAGGTACCCTGTTATTTGAACATGTACTGTTAGAATCACATTGAGCATAGAAAATAGTATCCCCAGGTGCAAAAGAAGCATAACCTGCAGGTACAAATGGTGAACCACTTCCAAGCTGAGTACCACCTGATGGTAAATCCCACCATGTAACATCAGAGCTGCCACCAGTAGAAGAACCGGCAGAAGAATAAGTAATGTGTAATGTTGCCGATGCAAGTATACCTTGATCAATATTAAATAAGTCAGCAATTTTTAATGTCCAGGTTGTTGATGGATCCTGACCATTAAATAAGCTTAATGACTGGAATGGTATATATGATCCTGATGGTAAATCAGAAGTACTAGCAGGAGTTGGTCCTGAAGCTGCATATATAGTTTGAGCTGCTGCATCATCAAATGTATAAAGTGCAGGAACTGATCCATTAGCTGTACCAAAGTTATTCAGATATGTAGAACTCCAAACTGTATTAGTTAAAGCAACTGTATCTGTTGCTGTTCTTTGTAATGATAAATAAACGTCTGCAATAAATGTATGAGAAAGATTTGTCGTCAATGTCACACTTTGTATTGTACTACCAGCAGGAATAGAAGTAGCATCGAATGAAACTGAACCATACGGTCCTCTGTTTGGTCCGATAACAACCGGGAATGAACCTGTGCCAACAATATCAGCTGTAACTGTAACTGGGGCTACTGTTCCAGTATCTGTTGCACTGCAATATGCTTGTAATCCTTCACCCGGAGGAACTGTCTGACCTAAACATATTGTATAACCACTAGTACCATACGGTAAATGAGGTGCTGGATTCACTACAACTGTTACTGTAGTTGCAGGACTTTCACAACTTCCGTTTGATTGTGTTACATAATAAGATGTTGTTGTATCCAATACCGGAGTATTATATTCAGCACCAACTTGTACAGCATGTGTTAAAGCTGCATCATCATACCAAGTAAATATTGAACCGTCTTCACCAGTAGCTACTAAGTTCGCAGACTGATCAACACATATAGTATCACCTTCTGCTGTTGGAGCTAAAGGAACAGGGTTAACTGTTACAACAAAATCTGTAAACGCACCGTAGCATAAATTAGCTGCACCAAATGCTGCAACAGAGAATGCATAATCCCCTGCCGGTAATCCAGCTACAGGAACTGAAAGTATTTCATCTGGAACTCCAACACCATCAAATATAGGTGTAGTTGGATCGATTGTATTATTATATACTACTATTTCACTAGCAATATCAGATTCAGGAACCGGAACTTTAATTATAAAGTCTTGGTTTTCACAAACTACAGGAACAGATGGTACCTGAACTTCAGGTAACTGTGCCACCTGTGCTATTGCGAATGAGAAATTTGAGAAACAACCTGCTGCAGATCTTACAACAGCATAAAATACAGTTGTTTGAGTCAATAGAGGTGTTGTGAAATCAGGACCTGAGCCAAATACAGGTGCATCAATACTTGGTTCAGACAACCAGAAAATATTTCCACCACTACTGCTAGTTGCAGAGAAAGTTGCCTGACCATTATTACATATATCAACTAAATTAGGATCTACTACAGGAGCAGCCGGTTTAGGTAATATAGTTAATGTAACTCTTGTTCTAGGTGATTCGCAACCATTTAAGTTTTGACCAACAAAGAATGTATATGTACCTGCCGCTACATTTGTAGGACGTGTATATTGGGAACCTACCTGTAAAGGAGGGAATGTTCCTATTGAATCGCTATACCATGATATAACTGCGCCAGTAGCACCTGAAGCAAGTAGTCTAACTACATCGTTAGAGCCTATTCCATCAGTACTTCCTTGACATACCGTTACATTAGCCGCTGTTGGAGCAGCCGGAGCAGCAACAACAGTAACTATAAAGTGTGCATATTGTGAATAGCATCTTCCTCCTGAATTATTTGCTGTGGACACCCACGAATTATAATTATAAGTACCTGCAGCCAATGGCCCTAAGTTAAATGTTATAGGTTGAGTAACTGTTGTTGTATAATCAAAAGGTACTGAGTTTTGAGCAAAAGTAGTTCCATTTTCAAATGTAAGTGAACCATTTAGTGGGAAACCGTTAAATGGATCATTTGGAACATTATATAAGTGTCTTACAGGTGTAGCAGTCAAAATTACATCCTGACCAGCACAGAAAGTTAAGTCACTAACATCAGGTGCTTCAATTTGTGGTTTTGCCACAACAGTAACTCTTGTTAAAGTACTACTAACTCCTGTAGAAGGATCTGTAAGTCCTACATAATAGTAAGTATATTGTGTTGTTGGATTAACTGTAAATACAACACTTGATGCCGTAGATGAAGCAATCAGTGAATTACCAGAAGCATCACCATAAAGAGAAACAGTAGTACCCGGAGGGTTTCCGCTGTTATCATATCTGATAGCTGTACCTGCACCAAAACATGCTGTATCGGCAGTGATTCCGCTTGGAGCCACTATATTTACCACATTTATATCTACTCTGCTTGCTGTACCCGCACAACCGGAAGGTGTTCTCTCTGCAGCATAATAAGTAGTGTTGGCAGATAATGGCGGAGTAATAAATATTGATCCTGTAGAAACAGGATTTGTTAATGCAGCATCAGAATACCATGTAATAATATTTCCTGGGGCAACTATCGAAGTAGCTGTTAGTATAGTACTGCTAAAAATAGCAATATTGACTGGCGAAGCAGGTATAACAGTTGGAGCTGCCGGACCACCACCAAGAGATTTTGTATATGTACCACTAATAGTAAAACCATTTGCCATTACAAATGCCCAGATATTTGTACCAGTTAATATAGGAGTAATTGTAAACACCTGGACTCCGCTATATGCATCATCTTCTAAACCTAAACAAGAACCATCGTAAGTATCATCGCTACCGCAAACGCTGGCATCATTATCTTCTTCCCAACTTTGAGACTGGATATTAATTGCAGTTGCAGTACATGATGCTGCATCTAGAGCGGGACTTGGTCTGCTAAATAGTTTTAATCCTGCGATTGCATCATTGTATTTTACAATATCATCTGAAGGATAAGCAATATCAGTGTTTAATTTGGCTGCCAGTCTCCAACGCGGATCAGGCGCACCTGTAAACGAAGAGCATCCTCCTAAGCCTTGGTCTGAACAATCATTGTCAGAAGCACCTGACCAATCGACTGTAATTGTCGAGAATTGCTGCGCTTTTAAAGGTTTTTGTAGC
>JAYVPA010000004.1:0-2906 GCA_043757615.1 Sphingobacteriales bacterium
TTTGCATATTTTGCTCCGAATAATTCACATAACCTATCGATAGCAATTTGCTCTACCTGGTCGACAATTTCACAACCGCCATAATAACGCTTGCCCGGATAGCCTTCTGCATATTTATTTGTAAGACAAGTACCCATCGCTTCCATTACCTGTTTGCTGGTAAAGTTTTCTGAAGCAATTAGTTCAATTCCTACCGTCTGACGGTGTAATTCATCATTAATCAGGGAGAATATTTTTTTGTCGCGTTCCATGCTGTGAAAATAGTAATAAGTAATAAGTGATAAGTAATAAGTAGTGATATTTTTCAATAAAATAATATTTAGCAATTGTTTTATGGTTAAAATGAATAAAACCTTTTTACTTACAGCTAATAACTTTTATCTTTAAACTATGATAGCTATTATTCCGGTGGCTGGTGTAGGCACCAATTTACGACCGCACACATATACTCAGCCAAAATCTTTAATTCCTGTGGCGGGAAAGCCTATTTTAGGTTTTATCATTGACCAGTTATTAGAAAACGGCATTCAGGAATTTGTATTTGTGATTGGTTATTTAGGTGAAAAAATACGGGAATATGTAGAGCATACTTATCCTTCCATTAAGAAAAAATATGTTACCCAGGAAGTGCGTGAAGGCTTAGGACATGCTATTTGGCTGACAAGAAATGTAATTCCGAAAAACAGTGAAGTGATGATTGTTTTAGGTGATACTATTATTGATGTTGACTGGAAAAAATTTATAGGTTTAAAGACTTCCGCATTGGCTCTAAAGAAGGTAAGTGACCCAAGAAAGTTTGGTGTTGCCGAGTTTGACAACGAAGGAAATATTGTTCACGTAGTTGAAAAACCAACGATTCCGAAATCAAATATGGCCTTGGTTGGTTTGTATAAAATAAAGGAATTTGATATACTGATTAAATCGATTGACCACAACATAAAGAAGAATATCCGGAGCAATAATGAGTTTTACCTGACCGATGGCTTACAGGAAATGATTCGTCGCGGCGTGAAAGTGGAAGGCTTTAAAGTGGACAACTGGTATGATTGCGGACAAAAGGAAATTCTATTAAAAACCAATGCATTATTGCTGAATAAGAGGAAAAAAGTTGCATCTTACAAAAAGAATTTGCATAATTGTATTGTAATAGAACCTATTCATATAGGTAAAAACGCCTTAATTAAGAATTCTATCATTGGCCCCAATGTCACTATCGGCGATAATGCGACGATACATGACGCAATCATTAGAGATTCCATTATAGGGAACTATACTAAACTGAATGATGTTGTTTTATTTAATTCACTGATTGGCAGCGACTCCTTTATTTGGGGCAGCAGCCAGAGTTTAAACATCGGTGATAATACCGAAATAGATTTAAGATAATTCTTCGACAAGCTCAGAAAATATGTTTGCAGTAATTGATTTAGAAACCACTGGCGGCAATCCAAACTCGGAAAGAATTATCGAGATTGGGATAGTATTGCATGATGGCAGTCAAAAAATCGGCGAATACACCACTTTAATAAATCCTGAAAAAGAAATCAGCGCATTCATTTCTACATTTACAGGCATCACCAATTCCATGGTGAAAAACGCACCGAAATTTGTAGAAGTTGCCGACACAATTTTAGAATTACTGGAAGGAAAAATTATCGTTGCACACAATGCTCGTTTTGATTATAATTTTATAAAAAGTGAATTTCGCCGCATCAATATTCCGTTCACAAAAAAGAATATCTGCACCGTTCAGTTAAGCCGTAAAATTTTTCCTGAACACAAATCACACAGCCTGGGAAATATCTGCAGGGATTTAGGCATTATAGTGGATAACCGCCATCGCGCGTTCGGAGATGCAGCTGCGACGGCATTGCTGCTCGAAAAATTAATTGAGCATGATACTAAAAATTTGATCAAAGAATATTTAGAGGATGACATTAATAAAATTCATCTGCCGCAAAAATTAAATCCGAAAGTAATCGAAACCTTACCGGAAGAAGTAGGTGTATTTTATTTGCATGATGAAAACGGACATGTCATTTATCTGGACAGAACAAAAAATATACGCGAATATATTTTCACTTTCTTTTCTAAAAAACCAATTGAAAAACACAAGCAGCAATTATATGCTGACACCTACGATATCAGTTTTGAATTGACAGGAAATGAGTTGATTGCTTCTTTACTGGAAACAACAGAAATAAAAAAATTAGCGCCGAAATATAACCGTCCTATTGCCGGTGCTTTTTATAAATATGGCTTGTTTTCTGAAACGGACCCAAATGGATTTCAACGCTTATTAGTAAAAATGCTGGATGAAGATATAAATCCCTTACTAAAATTTTCTTCCAAATTTAAAGCGGAGAAAATGATGCATTCCATTCTGACCAATTTCCGCTTAGAACCTACATTTAAGAAAATTGACAGTGCATTTCAATACAATAAACGCATGCAGGAAATATTGTCAAAATTTGTTTATCCGCATGACAATTTCTTTATTATTGATGTGGGCCGAGGTGGGACAGAACGCTCTGCGATTCAGATTGAAAACGGAGAATTCAAAGGGTACGGATTCTTTGAACCTGCATATATCAATCATCCGAATGAACTGAAAAACACGATAAAGTTTCCAAAAGAAATTATCGAACATAAAAAAATTATCCAGAATTATATTCGCAAAAATTCCAAGCAGCTGGAGCTGATTGCTTATTAATCCTCCACAGGATTAGGTTTCTTGTTTATATATTTATCTAATTGTCTTAGTTTAAAAATAGCATATACAATCCGTATTTCCAGTAAAACAATTACCAGCATGGATGCTGCGCCCGAGAAGGTAACCAATCTCTTTATGTACGTTAAATCATCTAAATCAGTACCGGATTTTATATGTTGAAATACGTTAGATG
>JAYVPA010000005.1:0-37191 GCA_043757615.1 Sphingobacteriales bacterium
AATGTAATATATTAATATGCAAATTTATTTTGTTGTGAGATTATTTAAATCTAATTTTGGCTAAAAAATGAATTTGTGTTTTGAATACACATACTTGATACAAATCAATTTTTCTTAACCTGAAATTTGCATAAAATGCGAACTAATTTAAAATCAAGCCCTTATAATTCAACTATACTTAATATGCTTGTAACGCTCGATTAATGCATCGTATCTACTTTTGTAATATCAAAAAAAGAATAAAAAATGGACTCAACTAAGAAATTTCAAGAAGCATTCGATGTCTTATTAAAAGATTTCAATGCAAAAGTAGAAGAAGTAAAATCAAACATTCAACACCTTAGATCTGATGTTAAAGTTCAGGTAGAAGGTCAGAAAGAGAATTTACAAGAGTATAGTGAAAAAATAAAAGGCAGAATCAATCAGATTGTAGATGTAGACAAGGTTCGTGCAAGCGTATTGGCTGAAGCGGAAAATCTGGTAGATGATGCAAAAGTTAAAATTGAGAAAGTTTTCCAATACGTGAATGAGCAAGTAAATCACGGCGAGAGCAAAGCAAAAGAAGCTGCAAATAATTTCTCTAAAAAAGCTGAGAAGTTTTCTGCAGAAATTGAAAAAGATGTTAAAAAAGCGACTAAAGGATTACAAAAAAATGTAGCAAATGCAACAACAAAATTTGATGCAGGCCTTAAAAAAGCTGAGAAAAATATAGAAAGTAAAGTACAAAGAGCAGCTAAAGATGTTAAAGAATCTGCAGCAAAAGCTGCAAAAAGCGTAAAAGCAAGTGCTGCAAAAGTAACTACTGCTGGGAAGAAAAATGATGCACCTGTTAAAAAAGCTGTTGCCAAGAAGGCTCCGGCTAAAAAAGCACCTTCAAAGAAAGCAACCGTTGCTAAGAAAAAAACGTCTAAGTAATAGGTTAATAGTTTTATCGGATTTTATTTGGTTAGTAAAATTCTTGTGGCGCGCCTTCGGCGCGCCATTTTTTATTTGTAGAATTTAATTTTATAAAACGGATATCATCCGGGCACCGGAGCGGGACTGGCTGATTTGGTTCTCTTGCGTTCTATCAAATATTTTCTTCTTGGTTTTTGCTCGTTTAACTCATCCATTTTTTCGTATGCATCTGTAAGTTCCTGTGGAACTTCACCTTTATATCTTATCTTGTATAAAGAAAATCCGTTAAATGGTATAGTGTTTGTTGAACCCAATATTTTTACACGGGCAGACGTACCGTTATTTATAAAATATTGACGAAACATTTTCTCTCTTTCTCTTAAAAGCTGATTATATTTAGCATTTACCACATTATTTCCAACATAACTCATACATTTTAATTGTATCGTAAATAAATCATCTCCATAAAGCTTAGTAAGATAATGTACAAAGCCAGAATCTTTCACAGACATCTTTTCAATTGCCAAGGAATCATCTTCATCAATCGTTTTTTTATTATGTCTCATTAAGTAATATTTCTTCTTAGCTTCATGAAAAAGTATGTATTCTTTTTCCTTATCTGTGTAATTCATTGGCGATATAGTAATAGAAGTTCCGGGTGTCTTCTTCAGAAAATCAGCTATCTTATCAATAAATTTATCCTGCGTTTTACGCAAGCTTGTTTGTCTGGTTTCCCAAATTAATGTAAGTGATTTCTCAATTTCATTTTCTGCGTTTCTTACTTTATATGCATAGGGTGTGGTAGCTGGTTTAATAAAAATATTTTTAAGCAAATCAAAAATAATATCTTTAAAATGAATTTTTGGATTATTCAAAGTTCCGGTAAGTGGCACTTCGTAATCTATAACATTACCGCGCTCTCGCACGAATGCCAGAATTAAAGGTACCGGAATCCATTTAGCATCAGCATGCTTTTTCAATCTTTTACCAACACGGGGATCTAATATTATCAAGTGGTTATAGCTGTTGAGACTTCCATTACTGGAGTTCATATAACCATTGAAATCTAAAGCACCACGATCTATTGGAAACGATGTATAAGTAAGTATATATGGATTTGCAACAGATAATGGAATTCTGTTCAGTGAATATTTCGCCTCAAATGTATTATTATTCTTTGGATCTACACTGAAAGCAGCATTGATAGAACCGAATGGTTTAATACCCGAACCGACTTTAATTCTTAACCTGTCATTATTTTTATCTAAGTCATTTGCTGCCAGGTTTAAAGGATTTAATGCAATACTAAATTTTTCTCGTTGCGACCAATCATTAAAATTTATATTACCTCTGTAAATTGCTACTCTGTCAACCTTGTAATAACTTTGTAGAAAATTCTTAGCGATAATTTGTATCTGTGTTGCTATTTCAAAAATCGGATTAAATTTACTGGAATCGGCATGCGCTTCTTTTATTTTTTCACCGCCCTCACCAAACATACGTTGTAAATTATCCAAGTGATCATATACTTCATACAAAAAGAAAGGATGCGTAACTATTACTGAATCCATATAATATTTATACTTGCTTGGATTGAACTCTTTAATACCGATAAACAATTTATCAAAAGATGCAAAGTCTTCATTTTCTTTTTTACCAAAGTGAAAATCATTGATAGCCACCCATCCTTTTGCTTCGGTTTCAAGCACATTATTGAATCCGCCAACAGCATTAATATTCAAATCCAGCTTTGCCTGAAGGTTACCGTAGTAGGCAAGGTCACGTACATATTGCTCCATAAATCCAAGATCAAAATCTTTTATATTAAGTGCTAGTTTATACCTTTTTTTAGTAAGATTAATATTTATATCTCCTTTCACCAACCCGCTTGCCGGTCCATTTTTAAAATTAAATTTTACAAACATGGAATCTCTGTTCCACCACATTCCGGAACTTTCAATATTGATTGCTTTCAGAAAATAATTTACAGGTATTGCATTTTCTCTGTAATTTACACGTCCTTCAATAATATTTATATCCAAAATATTTAGTTTGGTTCGTGCCTTTTTTACCAGCTTTTTTTCCTTGGGTGTAAACTTGGCAATGATGTCATCAAAATTAAATGCCTTTCTTTGTTGAGTAATATTAAAAGTGGGATGATCAAGGGTAATACTGCTGAGTTCGTATGTTTTTTTGAAAATAAGAGCCGTCCAGTTAAAATTTACACTTAAGCCGTCAGACTTAATAAAAATGGAATCACTTTTTTGCTCAAATAATTTTAGATTTCCGATATGTATATATCCTGTGAACGGATTCAGATATACCATGCCTGTCTTTACCTCTCTTCCCAGATATTTAACATCATATTTTTCAATAAGGTATTTTGCAATAGGCGAAATAAATACAATAACCACAACAACAAATATTACCACTATGGTTGTTATTATCAGTAATGTCTTCTTAAGCTTTGAAGATATATTCAGCTTTAGCTTTTTCATTTTTGATTATTTTCAAATAAAACAAAACTATAAACCTGAATTATAGAGATGTTAAAAATAGTTTAGTTGAGACGGATTGTTGTTATATAACTTTTTGAAAGAATTACACAAATCACATGTATAAAATTAAATTCTATATAAAAAAATAAAGCTACACCATTGCGGTGTAGCCAATCTGGGGAACAGATAATTAAACCGAAGTCTAATCTAATGTAATATCCTTAATAGCATTCGGACGTATTTCAATTTTCGTGGGATCTTCTGAATTATTATAAATCATGTAATTGGAAAAATTAGACTCATCAGATGGAATAGAATTATCCAATTCCATACCATAGCGTTTATATGCAGGCTCTTTTTCCAATTCATACAGACTGATATGGTGTTTCTGCATATCTAATGTGATTCTTTTTTTTATCAGTTCTCTTTCCAGTTCCTGATGATCCATCTCCTCTGCAATTTTTTCTGCAGGGGTTTCAAATAAAGAAAATTGTGTTTCAGAAACGAAATACTTATCTTCTTCTTTTTCGATTTCTTCTACCATATGAACTCTTGGTTTATCTACAATCTTGATATCAATTTCAGGAGCAGACAAATTTATTTCAAACTCGATTTCATTTTCACTTGTTATTTCATCATTCATGGAAGATTGAAACAAATCATCTTCTTCTGCTTCTTCCAAATCTTCTTTTTTTGTTACATTACTTACTTCCGATAAATTTTCAATAACGCCAACTGTTTCGATAACATTATTTACTTCAATTTTTTTTTCTGTTTTCTCGTTCCTGTCGACAGATATATCTTCAAATTTATTTTCAGGTTTTGAGTTAGCAGCCGGTTTCTCCTGTAATGAATACACCACTTTCTCTTCTATCTGGCGTTGTACATGTTTACGTTCTTTGCTTACTTCCCCTGTCTGAAATCCCGTAGCTACTAACGTAATTCCGATATCATCCCCTAAAGTATCATCTTTACAAACACCCCAGATAATTTCGCAGTCTGTTTGTGTCTGTGCCTGAATAGCATCTGTAATCATATCCAATTCTCGCATTTTAATTCCGTTGCCATACGTAATGTATAAGACAACACCTTTGGCACCAAAAATATCCGCATCTTCCAATAATGGTGAATTCATAGCTGCATCTATTGCCTGATTCGCTCTGTTTTCTCCCGAGCCTTTTCCAATACCAATGATTGCAACACCACTATTCGACATGACTCTTCGAACGTCATTAAAGTCTACGTTTATTTTACCGGGTTTCGTGATAATTTCTGTAATGCCTTTTGCAGCTGTTGTCAGGATATCATCTGCTTTTGAAAATGCTTCATCAATATCTAAATCAGGAAAGATGTCATACAATTTATTATTAGAGACTACGATTAAAGCATCTACATTTTCTTTCATGTTCTGAATACCGCGTTCCGCTTTATCGCGTTTCGGTTTTCCTTCATTAGAAAACGGAATCGTAACGATACCAACTGTAAGAATCCCTAATTCTTTTGCAATTTTTGCTACGATAGGTGCTCCTCCGGTTCCTGTACCGCCGCCCATGCCTGCAGTAACAAATACCATTTTGGTATTGTTAGATAAATACATGCGTATTTCTTCTTCTGATTCTAATGCTGCACGTCTTCCTTCTTCAGGATCTGCGCCTGCACCCAAGCCTTCTAATAAATTAGTGCCTAACTGTACTTTTGTTGGTACGGGGCTTTTTAATAAATCTTGTTTGTCTGTATTACAAACGCCAAAGTTGACGCCCGGGATGCCTTGCTCGTACATATAGTTTACAGCATTGCAACCACCACCACCAACGCCTAATACTTTGATGATAGAATTATTTTCGCTAAACATTTCAAATTCCATGATGCTATATTTTATGGTTATTATTTTGATTCAAAATCATCGATGTCAGATCCCAACCAATCTTTCATCATATCAAAAATTCTCTTTTTTGGTTTTTGACGGGGACTTGAAACATCAACTAGTTCTACTTCTTCAACGATACTTTCTGAAATATCCACTACTGAATCTTCTAATACCGCTGTAGTTACTTTTTCTTCTTCTACTTTTATTTCTTTTTTAACAGTTGTATTTGACGACATGCTGTCCTGATTAGATAGTTCTTCTTCGTCTTTTAATTTAAAGCCGCGAATTAATAAACCAATACCTGTTGCATAAATCGGGCTTTCTACATCCGCTATTTTTGTTGTAGACAAATGTTCTTTCGGTAATCCCAATCTTGCACTCTGGCCTGTCTCCAATTCAGTTAATTGTGCTAAGTGTTTTAACTGAGAACCACCTCCTGTTAATACGATACCGCCAATTAATCTTTTTTCAAACTTAGATAAGCTGATCTGGAATGCCACATGCGCTAAAACTTCTTTCACTCGTGCAGAAATCACTTTTGATACCGCCAATAAGTTTACTTCATTCTGACCAATCGCTCTTGTTCTTCCTTCACCTTGTATAGAAACGTGTTTGTTGCGCAATTCTTCTGTTGGAATTGCACTACCGTAACGTACTTTCAGCACTTCCGCTTGTTCTTTTAAGATTCTGAAATTGCGTAAATCTTCTGTGATGATATTTCCGCCAAAAGGAATCACTGCTGTATGACGAATCACAAAATTTTCAAAAATTGCAATATCTGTTGTGCCGCCACCAATATCTACTAAGCAAACACCGCCTTCTAATTCTTCTTTACTCAACACCGCATCTGCAGAAGCTAATGGTTCCAATTCTATGCTTGCAACTTCCAGTCCTGCGATGGTAATGCAACGTTCGATATTCTGAATAGCAGTTTCTGCACCCGTAATGATATGGAAATTTCCTTCTAATCGAATTCCCATCATACCTATTGGTTCGTTATAAATTCCAGGCTCATTGTCTACGATATATTCCTGCGGCAACACGTGTAAAATTCTATCGCCCGGGGGCAATGCTAATTTGTACATTTCATTTTTCAGTTTTTGAATATCTTCATAGCTGATCCATGTGTCATTATTGTTACGCGTCAAGATTCCTCTGTGCTGCAGACTTTTGATATGTTGTCCTGCTATACCGACATGCACTTTTTGAAATTTAATTCCCGACTGGCGTTCAGCGTCCATCACCGCTTTCTTAATAGATTCTACTGTTCGGGCAATATTAATTACTACACCTCGTTGCACTCCGAATGACGGACAATTACCGATGCCGAGTATTTCAATTTTTCCAAATTGATTTCTTCTGCCTACCAATGCTGCAATTTTTGATGTACCAATATCGATGGCACATACAATATTTTCTGTTGGATTTGTTAAAGTTTTTTCCATGTCGGAGTTGATTACATTATTAACTTGCATATTTCTTATTTTTATTTCAAACAAACGACTTGATTTTTATACATTATGTTTATAACCTTGTAATAATTCCAGCCTACTTTTTTCAGCACATCGAAATAAAAAATGTCTAATCGTTTTATTTTTTGTTCAATGTCTTTATCATCACCAAAAAGTATGGTGCAATTTCCAAATCTTGGAATCAGTTCTATCTGTGCTTTTTCATTGATATTATACTGTCCTATCATTGGCTTCCAAACCTCATTTTTACTGGCAACCTGAACGATATGGAATATTTTTTTAAGATCGGTACTTTGAATAGACACAGTGGTGTCACACAGCTCTGTAATATTACCGGTGATTATCGGAACTTTTGCTGCAAAAATATATGTAGCAGGGAATTTAATACCGTTCTCATCTACATAAAAAGATTGTCCCTGAATATTATAAACCCGAAATAATGGCTTGCGTTGTTCAATCTTTATATTCAGGTTTCCTTCATTGTCTGTATATGCATCAGAATTCTTTACCTGTGGAATTACCCGTACTGCTTTTTCAATACGTTCCAAATCCTTTCCCGAAAGTATTTTTCCTTTTACCTGAAACTGATCTTGTATTAAATTCAGTACCTGATTTTTATTTACAAAAAAGTTTCCGCTCCATTCATCAACACCCACTTTTATCTTTTCTATTCTGGTTTCATTACGATTGATCTTAGCTATCACCACTAAAAATATAAATGCACTCAAGCCAAGCAGCATGACCATACGAATGATAATATTTTTAACAGATTTATTCATCACTGATTTAACTGATCAATTTGATTTTTATGATTATTTTTATTTAACATTTCTTTTATCGCATTTACCATTGTGTCTATATCGCCGGCGCCGGTTGTAAGTAATATATCTAAATCGGGTTTAGACTCCAGCGTTTCAATCAATTTATCTTTTGACACAATTGCTTTCGCGGAAATAGAAACTTTATCTAAAATGATTTTACTGGTTACGCCTTCAACAGGGTTTTCTCGTGCCGGATAAATATCCAGCAAAATTAATTCATCAACTTTTGATAAAGAGGCAGCAAATTCATCACATAAATCTTTAGTACGTGAAAATAAATGCGGCTGGAAAACTACCGTCAGTTTCCTATCCGGATACAATTCTTTTGCGGCAGAAATGGCAGCATCCAGTTCTCTCGGATGATGCGCGTAATCATCTATATAAACAAATTTGTCATTGCGTACATGTGTTTCAAATCTGCGTTTTACTCCTTTAAAGGACGCAATTGCTTTTTTTATATCATCATCTGAAACACCAACATTTAAAGCTATTGCGACAGCACCTACTGCATTTTCTATATTATGTTTTCCGCCATAATATGATTTTATAGTTGAGATAATGCCGTTCGGATGTAAGATGTCAAATGTATATTCGCCGTTATTTATTTTAAAGTTTTTTGTGTAATAATCTGATGAACTATCTGAGAGACTATAACGATAATTTGTAACGTTTTTATTTACTATTTTTTCGACAACAGATTTATTCGTAATTAAAATCCCATTGTCGCGCACTTTATTACAAAAATGATTAAATGAATTCTCAATTGCTTCCAGATTTCCGTAAATATCAAGATGATCCGTATCCACAGAAGTTATGAGTGCAATATTTGGTTCGAGATTTAAAAAAGAACGATCAAACTCGTCTGCCTCAGCAACTGCATATTCACTACCATCTATAAAATTAGAATTGAAGTTGATGCAGATACCACCTAAAAATGCAGCTACACTTTTATTTGCCGTTTTTAAAATATGTGCCACAATAGAAGAGGTAGATGTTTTTCCATGTGAACCTGCAATGCTGATATTAAACATAGAGTTCGCCACCATACCCAGTATCTGTGCACGTTTCAGCACGGTGTAGTTATTTTGCAGATACCAGTTGTATTGCTGATGGTCTTTTGGTATTGCAGGCGTAAAGATAATTAATCCCGCTTCTTTGTCTAATGTTTCCAAGCTGTCTTCAAACGTAATCTTTATACCTTCTTTTTCCAATTCATCTGTCAGTGCTGTCCGGGTTTTATCATAACCGGAAATAAGCTTGCCATGCAAATTAAAATAACGCGCCAGCGCACTCATGCCTATACCGCCGATGCCCAGAAAATAAATGCGTTGTATGTTGTTTAAATTGATCACTGATAAGTTAATTAAGGATTTTACGATTCAGTCTTAGTTGGTGAATAATCTCTGTCACGATATCATTGGCTGCATTTGTTTTTGCTAATGTTTTAATGTTTGCTGATAGTTGATCTAATTTTGTTTCATCTTTTATCAAACACAATACAGTATCACCTAATGTCTCTTTTGCTTCTATATCTTTAATTAAAACTGCCGCATTCTTATTTACCAACGCCATCG
Source organism: Sphingobacteriales bacterium (assembly GCA_043757615.1). GTDB lineage: Bacteria > Bacteroidota > Bacteroidia > Chitinophagales > JADIYW01 > JADJSS01. The sequence continues at coordinate 9,130 of JAYVPA010000005.1, forward strand.
CATTCTTTGTCTGATGATCTTCCGAAACGTTCGGTGACGGAATCAGAACCGTCGGTTTTCCGATAATGCACAATTCAGAGATTGACAAAGCACCTGCTCTTGATATTATTATATCTGCAGCTGAATAAGCCATATTCATCTCCTTAATGAACTGTAGAATTTTTACGGCTGATAAATCTTTATCTTTTGTTCTTTCTATAATCCCATCGTAATAAATTTTTCCTGTCTGCCACAATAACTGAAAACCATTTTTAGAAAATAGTTCAATATTTTTTTCAATAGATGCATTTATCGTTCTTGCTCCTAAGCTTCCCCCGATAATTAAAATAGTTTTCTTGTTTTGATTTAAATTAAAAAACTCAAGCGCTTCACTTTTTGAAGGCAAAATCGCTGTAATATCTTTTCTTACAGGGTTTCCTGTTAATAAAATTTTATCCGAATTAAAAAAATGATTTAAATTATCGTATGCTACGAAAATTTTCTTAGCAAACTTTGACAACATCTTATTAGTAATTCCCGGATAGGAATTTTGTTCCTGTATAAATATCTTTATTCCTGATAATGCTGCGACAAATAAAACCGGCCCACTGGCGTATCCGCCCACACCTATACATGCATTAGGTTTAAAATCTTTCACCACCTTAAATGCCTGAAATAAGCTTTTCAATAACTTAACCGGAAACAATAAATTTTTTGCTGTCAAACTTCTTTGCAAACCTACCACTTCCAATCCAACAATTTTATACCCTGCCTGCGGTACTTTTTCCATTTCCATTCTGCCGCTTGCCCCTACAAATAATATTTCACAAGATGGCATATGTTGTTTCAAACCATCTGCAATTGCAACTGCCGGAAAGATATGACCACCTGTGCCTCCGCCTGCAATAATAAATCGCGGATTTAACTGATTGGATTGATTGATATGATTAATTTGTTCTGACACTAATTCTATTCTTTATTTTCGATGTTAACACACAGCAGTATGTATTAACTTATCCGTGTATTTCATCAACAACTTTGTTTTTTTCTTTTTTTGCGGATGGTGATGTTTGTGTTTTTTCATCTACATGTCTGCTTACGCTTAAAATAATTCCAATGGCAAATGCATTGAACCAGATACTTGTTCCGCCCCAACTTATAAATGGCAGTGTTATGCCTGTATTCGGAAGTAAATGCACATTGACGCCCATATGAATAATAGCTTGCAGCACCATACTGACGCCCAAACCAACTGCCATTAATGCACCAAAAGCACGTGGACTATTTTTAACCAGAATAATAAGCCGCCACATAAAAAATAAATAAAGAAACAGTACGAATGCTCCGCCTGTCATACCATATTCTTCTATTAAAGTGGAATAGATAAAATCAGAAAATGCATCCGGCAGAAAATTACATTGCGTACTTTTTCCAGGTGCAATCCTGAATAACCCACCTTTTGCAATAGCAATATATGCTTGTTTTTGCTGATAGAATTCGTCTGAATTATAATCAGGATGCTGCCAGTTTTCAATACGTTGTATCCATACATCTGCACGACCATGATCTTTAATAAAGAACCAGGAGAATGCTACAATCAATGTGACCATCAGCGCACCAGATCCGATAATTGCTAAAATAAATTTTGTACTTACTCTGCCAATGAACAGCACAACAATGCAGGTAGCAAATAAAATTGCTGCACTTGAAAGATTATCAAACATGATTAATCCGCAGATTAATAAAATTGGTATCATGATGTGAATAGTAACTTCCTTAATATTTTTTATAACACCTTGTTTCTTTGATAACATTCGTGAGGTGTACATAATTAATGCAAGTTTTGCAAAGTCGGAAGACTGGAAAGTTAATCCAACAACCGGAATACGAACCCAACGACTTGCATCATTTATTCTAACACCAAAGAATTTTGTATACAACAATAATGGCACAGACAGTATCAGCATCATTTGTGCAATACGTGAGAAATAACGATGGTCAATCTGATGGATAACATACGTTATAAATAAACCAACACCAAGTATAAAACCATGTCTCAATAAATAATACTCTGTATTGCCGTGTTCATTTTTATATGCCAGTGAACGTGTTGAACTATACACTAATAATAAAGAGATAGCGCTAAGCGTAGCTACTATATACCACACATACTTATCGCCTTTTATATTATTAATGATTCTACCTAACACTTTTTGATTTTTAATTTGATTGCTTTAAATAAGGAATACAGAGCATTGATAAAGAAATTAATCCTGATTCTTTTGTCTTTTATCTTTACTCTATAGATTCAATACATTACGTTTGAATTGTTTTCCTCTGTCTTCATAGTTCTCGAATAAATCGAAGCTTGAACAACAAGGCGATAACAATACTACATCACCTTTATCAGTAATGTTATATGCCATTTGCACAGCTTGTTCCATGGTTTGCGTATCTACGATATAACCAACTTCTGAAGCGAATGCTGCGTGTAATTTTTCATTGTCTTTTCCAAGACAAATAATAGCTTTCACTCTTTTATTAACCAGGTCTTTGATTAACGTGTAATCATTTCCTTTGTCAACACCACCAGCGATTAAAACAGTTGGCTTAGTCATAGATTCTAATGCATACCATGTAGAATTTACATTTGTTGCTTTTGAATCATTAATAAAATCTACTCCTCTGATAGTTGCCACGAATTCTAAGCGATGTTCAAGATTTTTAAAATCTTCTAGACTTTCGCGAATTTTTTCATTGCGTACACCGATTAATTTCGCTGAGATGGCAGCAGCCATTGAGTTGTAGGAATTGTGGATTCCATGAATTGAAAGTTCACTGATTGGCATAGTAAAATTGTTTTTATTGAGTTCGATAATAAGTTTCTGATTTTCTACGTAAGCACCGTTGCTTACTTTTTGATGATAAGAGAATGGAATTTTTTGCACTTCCGGATTTGCTTTATGAAAATATTCCATCGTTATTATGTCATCCTGACAATAGATGAAAAAATCACTTGCATCCTGATTTTTTGTAATGCTGAATTTAGAGTCGATATAATTTTCGAATTTGTAGTCGTATCTGTCTAAGTGATCTTCTGTGATATTGCAAAGGATAGAAATGAAAGGTTTGAACGTAATACAATTATCTAATTGAAAACTGCTTAATTCCAATACAAAAAATTCTTTGTCTCCATTTGCAACCTGACGTGCAAATGATGTTCCAATATTTCCGCCAAGACCGACATCTAATCCTGTTTTTTCTAAAATATGATAGGTTAAAGACGTGGTAGTTGTCTTGCCATTCGTACCTGTTATTGCAATAATTTTTGCTTTAGAAAAGCGATATCCGAATTCTATTTCAGAAATAACCGGAATATTTTTTTGGTTGATTTTTTTTATGATAGCCACTTTATCAGCAATGCCCGGACTTTTAATAATTGTTGTTGCCGATAGAATAACTTCTTCTGTGTGCTGACCTTCTTCAAATGGAATATTCAAAGCAATAAGTTCATCTTTATAGGATTGTTTTATTTTTCCAAAGTCAGAAACAAATACTTCCATACCCTGCTTTTGCGCAAGGATGGCTGCGCCTACTCCGCTTTCGCCACTTCCTAATATGATTATCTTTTCTTTCATTTTATTTTTTCGATACACATTAAATGTGTATTTACACTATCTGATTTTTAATGTTACAAAAGAGATGACTGCTAATAATATGCTGATAACCCAAAAACGCAATACAATCTTTGCTTCGTGATATCCTTCTTTTTGAAAGTGATGATGTAATGGTGCCATCTTAAAAACCCTGCGACCTTCACCGTATTTTCTTTTGGTATATTTGAAATATCCAACCTGTATCATAACAGATAAATTCTCGATGAAGAAAATTCCGCACAAGATGGGTATTAATAATTCTTTGCGTACGATTAATGAAACTGTTGCAATGACACCACCCAACATTAAACTTCCTGTATCGCCCATGAATACAGTTGCCGGATAGGCATTGTACCATAAAAAACCAATAGTTGCTCCGATGAGTGCTGCACAAACAATTACGACTTCTTCCGAATTTGGTATGTATAATACATTCAGGTAATCCGCAATTTTTACGTTACCGGATATGTATGCAAAGATGGCAAGTGTGATCAATACAATTACCGATACGCCTGCAGCAAGTCCGTCAATTCCGTCTGTAAGATTGGCTGCATTGGAAACTGCCGTAATAATAAAAATCACAAATGGAATAAAAAATATCCATCCCCATTTCTGATAATCCTTTGTAAATGGTTTTAAGAAATAAGAATAATCTAACAGATTATCTTTAAAAAAAGGAACGTTTGTTTTTAGTGCTTTTGTTTCATGAGATAAATATTTATCACCGACAATAATTCCTTTACCTTCATACATAGCATTTGCAGATGAAAATACCTGTTCAGGTTTATCCCAGTTTATTTTTCCATTTTTATCAATCTGATATTCAAATACATTATCAAAATCACGCACTTTTACAGATGAATGAAAATATAAAACGCATCCTACTGCCAATCCCAAAACAACCTGCGCCATAATCTTAAACATACCGCGCAAACCTTCCTTGTCTTTTTTAAATACTTTTATATAGTCGTCTAGGAAGCCAATACCCCCCATCCATATTGTGGACATCATCAATAAGATGACATATACATTATCTAAACGTGCAAACAATAATGTCGGAATAACGATAGCAGCAATGATAATGATTCCACCCATTGTTGGTGTTCCTTTTTTTTCTACTTGTCCTTGTAAACCTAAATCACGTACTGATTCTCCGATCTGCATTTTGCTTAACCATCGAATAATCCTTCTTCCTATCAACATGGAAATTATCAGAGATAAAATAATTGCCATAGATGCTCTGAAAGAAATATACTGAAACAACCTTGAGCCCGATAAGCCGAAGTTGTCCTGTAAGTATTTGAATAAGTAGTACAGCATTATTTATTCATTTCTTTAAATGTTTCCAGCAATATTGCTTTATCATCAAAAGGATTTTTTACATTATTTATCTCCTGATATTTTTCGTGACCTTTTCCTGCCAATAAAATGATATCACTCTGATTTGCCAGACTGCAAGCCACACGTATCGCTTCTTTCCTGTCTGTGATTGACATTACTTTACCATAGTTATAACCCGGCACGCCAGCTTTCATATCGTTAATAATATCTTCCGGAATTTCGTTGCGCGGGTTATCGGAAGTAAGAATTATTTTATTGGATAATTCACTCGCGATATGCGCCATTTCAGGACGTTTAGCTTTATCACGATTTCCACCGCAGCCAACAACGGTAATAACCTGTTCGTTATGTGTACGGATTTCATTAATTGTATCCAGTACATTTTTTAATGCATCGGGTGTGTGTGCGTAATCTACAATCCCGATTATTTTTTTCTGAGGAGAAATAACACAATCAAATCTTCCTTCAGCCCCTTTTAATGTAGAGATAGCGCTTAATGCTTCTTCACTTTCCATTCCCAGCAATGTGCAGGTTGCATAAATTGCCAGTAAATTATATGCATTGAAGCGTCCTACCATTTGCAGATGCACATCTACTCCGTTTGATTCTACGATCAATCCTGTAAACGCGTTTTCTAAAATTCTGAAACGGAAATCTGCTAAACTTTTTACAGCGTAAGAATATTTTTTTGCTTTTGTATTCTGCAACATCACTTCACCTCGCTTGTCGTCGATGTTTGTCAATGCAAATGCAGTTTCAGGTAATTGATCAAAGAATTTTTTCTTTGCGTAAATATATTCCTGAAAAGTTTTGTGATAATCTAAATGATCGTGCGTAATATTTGTAAATATTCCACCGACAAAATCCAATCCGAAAATTCTATCTTGGTCAGCAGCATGTGAACTCACTTCCATGAATGCATATTCGCAACCTTCCTCCACCATCTTTTGCAATAATTCATTAATAGCAATCGGATCAGGTGTTGTATGTGTAGAAAAAACCTCTTCGTTGTTGATTTTATTTACAATTGTAGAAATCAAGCCAGACTTATGATTTTGTTGCATATAAATCTGATGTAACAAGGTCGCTACTGACGTTTTTCCATTCGTGCCTGTTACACCAACTAACTGTAATTTTTTAGAAGGATGATTATAAAAATTACAAGCCATGATAGCAGAAGTTCTGCGTGCATCATTTACCTGTATGTAAACTACATCCCTATTTATTTCATTCGGAATTTCTTCACATACAATTACACTTGCACCCTGCTCTATCACTTTAGAAATGAAAGAATGACCATTTATAGTAGTTCCTTTGATTGCAAAAAACACATCTCCTTTTTCCACTTTTCGAGAATCTAATCTTAATTCGTTGACAGAAATAGCTGCATCACCAATAATCTTTATTGGATTTACATCTTTTAATATGTTTTTTAATTCTTTCATTAATTTAAAACAAGTTGTATCAAACTACCTTTAATTATTTGGCTTCCCGCTAAAAGTGATTGTCCGGCAATTTTTCCTTTTCCATAAAATGCTACTTTCAATCCTTTATTTTCTAAAAGATAGATGGCGTCGTCTAACAGCATACCGCGCACATTCGGAACCGTATTTTCTATAATTTCTAATTTTCCGATTCCGATTTTTTTGGAGCTGTCACTTTTTACAAAGGCATATTCCCAGTTCTGATTAAAATCAAATTTTATGTTGAATCTCTTATTGAATTCTTTTACTTCATCGACAGAGCCGATTAAAAAAGGAAGTGGTTTATTTACAATTGCAGAATCCTTATTAAATGCTTTGTTCGGTTTGATGTTAGATGTAATAATCTTATCAGCCATTGTTTTGAAAATAGGTGCTGAAATTGCGCCACCCGTTGTCAAAGCACCTTGCGGTCCTCCTACCACTACTATACAGGAATACAAAGGCTCATCAGCCGGAAAGAACCCAACAAAAGATGATAAATTTTTATCCGTGTAACCGGTATTTCCCATACTCATTTTTGCAGTGCCTGTTTTTCCTGCGATACGATAGTGCGGTGATTTAATTCCTCTTCCTGTACCATTCGGATCTTCTACAACACGCAGCATAATTTCTTTAGCCATTTGTGCAGCTTTATCATTACATATTTTTTGAGTAGAAGATTCCGGTTTGTATTCTCTGATTACTTTTCCATTGTCTATAACTTTCTGAACTAAGTAAGGCTTTACTCTTGTACCACCATTTGCAATAGCATTATAAAAAGCTAAGATTTGTAACGGTGTAAATTTTACTTCATAACCATGGCCCACCCATGCTAATGACATCGCACTCCAGTTTTCCGGTTTATTTATAAAAGGCATACGCTCACCTTTCAAATCAATTCTTACCGGAGCTGTTAAACCAAACTGTTCAAGCTTATCATAAAATTTTTTATTGTTACCACCATAGAATTTAGTCAGCCAGTTTGCAATCGCAACGTTTGAAGAAATTGCAAACGCTTTTCCCGGTGTCAGAAAAGTGTATTGTGAATTATGTCCGTCGTCCGTTAATACTCGACCACCGAATACACCACTTGCATGATTTGTATTTGTAGAATCTGTAAGTGTAAGGAAACCATCATCAAACATTGATAAATAACCGGCCATCTTAAAAACAGAACCCGGCTCATTACTCAAGCCTAATGCATAGTTATAATTTTCAGAATAGTTACCATCACCATTCTTGCCAAGATTTGCAATAGCTTTAACGGCGCCGGTTTTCACTTCCATTAAAACAGCACAACCAAATTCTGCCTGAGATTCTATTAATGCATTCTTCAAAGAAGTTTCTGCAATATCCTGTAATCCTAAATCAATTGTAGTAATGATATCGTATCCGTTTTTAGGTTCTATTTGTCCTGTTCCGTTTATAGGAACCCATTCGCCTCCTGCGATTTTTTGTTTCAGTAATTTTCCATTCACTCCTTTTAAAAGACTGTCGGATGCTTCCTCTAATCCTATATCCTGTGCATTGTTACGAATCAATCCAATCGTACGTTGTGCCAGTTCGCCATAAGGATTACTTCTTTCCTGATGAGTTTCAATAATTAAACCGCCTTTGAATTTTCCTTCGCGAAAAAGTGGCCATACTTTTATGTTCTTTAATAAATCGTAATTTGCTTTTGCACATAATGGGAAATAGCGTTTCTTTTCTTTTCGGGCCTTTATTAATTGTTGTCTGTATCCCTGAAAAGAATTCTGGTTAAAATTCTGCCACATATAAAATGCCAGTGAATCTACATTGCGTTTAAACACTTCATCAGTCATTGCTTTTGAAGCGAAATCAATATGCAATTCGAAGAAAGGAACTGATGTTGCCAGCAATTTATCATCGGCAGAATAAATATTTCCTCTTTCTGCAGTGATGTCAAAATAATTAGTAGTTAAACTATCCGCCAGTGACTTCCAGTAGCCGTGTTTATACGTTTGAATTTGATATACTTTTCCCAATACAACAACCCCAAACAATAGACACAAAGCACCTATCAGGTAAATACGAAATAGTATGTTGGATTTAATATTCAATGGTTGGGGGTAATAGTTTATCGTTTTTGGTTATTGTTCATTATAATCATTCGTCATTCATCACTTAGAGTTCCTTTTTGTACTTCAATTTTTTTCGGAGCTTCCTGTAGTGATCTTAAACCATACGGCTCCAGTATTTTTTGTAATTCGGATTGTTTGCTTTTTTGATTCATGTCTGTTTTCACCGTCATGTATTCCCATCTCAATTCTTTTATTATTTCCTGTTCCTTTCCAATCCCTCTGTTTAAACGGACTGCCAGATGTGTATTAAATATTTCAAGTACTCCGATAAAGACAATGGCACCTACGAAGAAAAAATTGTGCAGTACCTGTGCATACGAAATAAAATCTTCGATACCAAATACACGCAACACCGTTTCCACCATCTTCTGGAATTTGTTTTGCGTTTTAATTGGTTCAATATCTATTGCTGCTGTCTCCATTATATCTTTTCTGCTATCCTTAATTTTGCGCTTCGTGCACGTGAATTTTTTTTCAATTCCTCTGCACCTGCTTCTACCGGTTTCTTTGTGATTACTTTCAGATGATGTTCAAATCTTCCGAATATATCTTTTTCGGGTTCACCTTCAAATACTCCATTCTTCATGAAATTTTTCGTCAGTCTGTCTTCTAAAGAATGATAACTCATAATCACCAGGCGACCGCCTTCATCTAATACTTCATCGCTTTGCTGCAGGAAATCTTTGATGGCATTCAGTTCATCGTTCACTTCAATTCTAATCGCCTGAAAAACCTGTGACAAATATTTTACTTCTATTCCTTTGGAAACTGTTTTACAGATATCTACTAAGTCTTTTGTAGTTTCTATCGGCTGAATACTTCGTTGCTCTACAATCTTATTCGCCAGTGTTTTTGCGTTGATGACTTCTCCGTAAAATCCTAAAATGTTCTGAAGTTGTTCTGCTGTATAAGTTTTGACAACATCTTTCGCGCTGATACCTTCTCTTGTATTCATGCGCATATCTAAAGGTGCATCGAAGCGGGTAGCGAAGCCTCGGGATGGTTCATCGATCTGGTGTGATGAAATACCAAAGTCTGCTAAGATGCCGTGTACCCGAGTTGCTCCGTGCAATTTTAAAAATCGTTTTAGGTGTCTGTAATTTGCCTGTATAAGTGTGAAGCGATTATCCGTTGGCACATTTTGTTTTGCATCTTCATCTACATCAAATGCAAATAATTTTCCTTTCTCACTTAATCGTTTCAAAATTTCTTTTGAATGTCCGCCGCCGCCAAAAGTTACATCTACATATATTCCGTCAGGTTTTATATTTAAACCATCTATACACTCACTCAACATTACCGGAATATGATACATGTACTTTTCTTTCTTTTTAAAGAACTATTTGTTAGAATTTAATTTCGTCCAGATTTCGTCTGCCATCTGTGCAAAGTTTTCCGGTTCTTTCGCAACTGTACCATAGTACACTTCACTGTTCCATATTTCTATTACATCACCGAAAGCCAAAATCACCACTTCGTCCTTAATTCCAACCGCATCTGTTAATCTTTTAGGAATTAGAACTCTATCATTGCTGTCCAGATCTACTTGTGTAGCCGCCTGATAGAAATAGCGTAAGAATTCGCGCTCTTTAGATTGAAACCAATTCAACTTTTTGTTCATTTCATCGGTAATGGCATTCCACTGAACAATCGGGTATAATCGTAAGCAGTTATCCAACCCTTTGTTGATGACATATTTTGTATTGGTTTCTCCCGGGATTTGTCGCAACAAATCAGTAGGCAAACGAAGGCGGCCTTTGCCGTCTACTTTTACTTCATATTGACCTGTTAATGCGTTCATTTGGTTAGGGAGAAAAATCTGATAGACAAAATTAAGGAAAAGTTACACAAATTCCCACTTTCTACCACTTTTTACCGTTGATTATCATGTTAATAAGTCGAAAAATGTTCATATCTGCGCATTTTTTGTGCATTTAATGTGTATTATTATTGTAAATAGTTGATTTTCAATTGTTACTTAAGAACAATTACTTATTCACAAAGTCGAAAATGTGGGAAAATTAGTAGGAGAATTTTTCTAAACCGGCAGTATTATCTTACTCGCCTACCTTTTTAGTAGGCGTGCCTACCTAAAACATAGGCGTACCTACCCAGGAATGAGGTGTGCCTGTCTGAAAAAGAGGCGCGCTTATTCAAAAGAGAGGCGTGCCTGTCTGCCTTAAAGGCGCGCCTGTCTAAAAATCAGGCAGGCGTAGGTAAAGAGTCAGGAGAGCCTATAAAACCATTAGCCCAGGGTACAGTTGGGACAGGCGCAGCTACTAAAAAGCAAGGCGCGCCTAACTATTCAGACAGGCGGGCGTATCTTGAAAGCAGGAAGGCATTATAGTATATTTATAGTTTACCTTAGATAAATCCTCTTACATCAGCATATACATTCCTGTAACAGATATTCAGGTAATTTTTAATTAAATTGGCAGGATGAACAGATTCATCTTTATGTTTCTATTATTGATTGCATTTGATTGCACCTCATTAGCGCAGACATTCATTGATAAGGATAGTTTGTTTGAACAATCTAAAAAAGAAAACAAGAGCATATTTATGGTGTTCTCGGGTTCTGACTGGTGTGCTAACTGCATTCGTTTTGACAAACAGATAATGCAGGATACTGCATTTAAAAATTTCTTAAACAACAATCTTTTATTTTTAAACGTAGATTTTCCTCAGCGGATAAAACAGTCTTTTCCATTAAAAAAGCAAAATGAAGTATTGGCTGAAAAATACAATCCTGATGGAATTTTTCCAACCTTGATATTATTGTCTTCAGATAAAAAAGCTACAACTATTTTATATCAGCAAGAAAGTGTACCCCAATTTATTGATAAAATAAAAAAAGCATTAACCACGTTAAAATAATTGAATGGAGCACAAAGTCAGATTGAAATTAATGGGCTCTGCATTTGAAATTATTGTTGTAGAAAATGATACATCTATTGCTAAAAAATTATTAGAGGAAGCTGTGGAAGAAATAAAAAGAATTGAATTCTTATTGACAGAATATTCTGAAACATCTGTCACACACTCAATAAACATAAAGGCAGGCATCCATCCTGTTCAGGTACCTGAAGAAGTTTATCAACTATTAAAACGCACACAAAATATTTCAGCGATTACACAAGGTGCTTTTGACATCACCGTAAGTCCGTTAAAAAAATTATACAATTTTAAGCATGCTGATTTTATATTTCCTGATAAAAATAAAATCACGGAAACATTAAAGATAGTTGGCTACAATCATTTAAAATTACTGCCTGACAATTATGTTTACCTTGCTAAGAAAGGCATGCGTATTAGTTTTGCAGCAATCGGAAAAGGGTATGCAGCTGATTGCGTAAAGAAAATATGGCAGCTGAAAAATGTAAGCGCCGGTGCAATCAACGCAAGCGGTGATTTATGTGTTTTTGGAAATCGTGCGGATGGAAGCAAATGGAAAATAGGTATTCCAAATCCCGACAATACGTGTGAAATGTTATTATCCATACCATTAAAAAATGGCGCGGTTGCTACTTCAGGTGATTATGAACAGTATTTTATGAAAGATGGCATTCGCTTTTCACATACGATTCACTCCAAAACAGGATTGCCGTTGAAAGGAATAAAAAGTGTAAGCATTTTTCATTCGAGTGCAGAATTATGCGATGCATTAGCTACAGCTGCTTATGTAATGGGGATTGAAGCGGGTTCTTATTTTATTAATCAGCTGCTAAATACACATGCTGTTTTTATTAACTCAGAAAATAAAGTATTTTTATCTGACAATATCCAATTGGAAAATGCAATTTCTTAAGACATTATTTTATAGTATATGTATCGTTTTTTTGACAACAAATTGTCAAACAGTAAAACCTTTTCAAAGAGTTTATTTAAATGATCCTGAAATGCAAATGGGAAATTATGTAACGGGAAAATTTGAGGAAAGAGTACTGGATATAAGAGAAGGTGCATATCCTGCAGGAAGTAAAAATAAAGCAGGGAGTTGCGGTTGTAATTAACACAAGATGAAGAAACGGTATATAATTTTTGGGTTGATGGCATTTTCACATTTTGTGAAAGCACAAAACACAAAAGATACTGCGTTCGAAAAAAAGAGATTATCTAAAACCTCAATTGAATTCTCTTTTTCCTATTATAATCAGGATGGGAATAACTCTGCAGTTACCGGCGGCATTGGCACTGAGAAATTATCTGTGTATGCAACAAATATCAGTGCATTGCATCAGTTCAGAAAATTAAATACAATTTCCGGAAATGCTGGTATTGATATTATCAGCTCTGCCTCTACTGATAAAATTGATTTTAGGGTTTCATCTGCTTCGTTGGTTGATCAGCATTTTCATGCGGATATCAATTATCAGCGTCAATTAAAAAAGACTGATTTAGAAATAGCCGGTGGAATTGGAATGGCCTTTGAATCCGATTATTCAGCCTTTCCGATATCACTCTCCTTAAACTACACGGAGCCATCAAAGATGCGAAGTTATCAGTTAGGTTTTTCAGGATCCTTTGATGATTTACGCTGGGGGAGATTTGATGGTAATCATACTGGTCCAAAATTACAATTAGTTTATCCTGAAGAATTAAGATATATGGAATGGTATGATGTTTATAAACGGCGTACTTACAATATTAAACTAGGTTTTACACAAGTGCTTAGCAAAAAAATTTCACTCGGAATATTTCCAGAATTTATTTATCAGAATGGTTTATTAGCTACGCCATTTCACAGAGTATATTTTAACGATAATACATTACGTGTAGAAAATCTACCTGCAAAACATTTTAAATTTCCTTTAGCAATAAAATTAAATGCATTTTTAGGTACTCGTTTTATTCTGAAAAGTCAATACTCATTTTACGCTGATAATTTTGGAGTCATTGGCAACGCTATAGAAGTCGAAAGCGCTGTAAAAATAGTACCGCAATTTACACTTTCCTCTTTTTTCAGATTCTATCATCAATCGGGCAGTAAATATTTTAAGCCATACAAAGAACATACTACAGAAGAAATATTTTATACCTGTGATTATGATTTATCGCGTTTTAATAGTTACAAAGCAGGATTTGATTTGAAATTTTATCCAATTGGTAAAGCAAAAAAGAAAGCATTTATAGACAACGTGTTGCTCAGATATTCTTTTTATTACCGATCCAATAATTTGCAGGCGCACATTGTTTCACTCGCATTTACATTAGCATCCAATCATTCGGGAAAAGCTAAATCTTTGTAGGCAGCTAAACAAACTTCTGTAAAATCATTTAATACTTCTATTTTTGTTCTATGCTCAATCATCCTATTATCCTATTGGTTCAGAAAATTGAATCACATCACGCGAAAGAAATTCAGAAATATTTTTTCACATCCAAGAAACAACGCACCGAAAAATTATATAAACTGATTACTAATGCAAAAAATGAAGAACAACTGGAACGCGGGTTGATTTTCAAAAAATTATTTGGCAAATCGTATTCTGAAAAAAATGATTATTTATGGCGCAATGAAATTCGTGTATTGAAAGAAGAACTTGAAAATTTTCTAATAATAATGGAACATCAATACATTTCAAAAAATAACGAAGCATATAATGACTGGTTATTAATTCAGGCATTTGATAGACTAAAATATACCGAAGGTATCGATGAAAAATACAGTGTACTCGTTAAAAATAAAAATGATTTTGCATCTTATAATTATGTGATGGATGCAGCTTTAATTCATCTCAATAATTTACATCACAAAATTACAGATGTGTCTAAGCGGGAAAAAATATATCCGGAATTTATCAATGAAACAAAAAATATTTTGAAAGATGTCATTGCTGCATATGTAGCAAGATTGAATATATATACGTCCCAATATAACTGGTTGTGTCATCATCATCAGAACAGCGAGGAAATTGCGCTGACTACCGTAAATTATTCCTGTGAATTACCTCAAAATAATATCAGCCAGTTTTATAACAACTATGCATTGTCATTCACTACAAATTTTACTTCTGATTTTGAACTGCAGATACAATGCCTGGATAAAGCATTGGAAAATATTAAAACTATTTATAAAAATAATAAACTGCTGCAGGAAAACCGGATATTAGTATTTATAGCAAAAGGAAGAGAATTATCTTCAAACGGACATTTCCTGAAAGCACACGAAACACTTAAAAGTATTAAAGATGAAATAAATAAAAATGATTCTCAGCACAGAACTGTTTTTTATATAAACTACATTACCAACTTAGTAAAAAGCAAATTATATGTAGATGCACTTTATACGTTAGATAATGAATTCACTACGGATAATCTACTGTATAAAAATATGCTGTTGCAAAGCAGGCTATTATGTTATTTATATTTGCGTGATACAAAAAGTTTTGAGAAATACATCTCTTATGATTTAGATGATGCGCCATTTCCCCAAAATTATATGCTAAAAGTAATTAAGTCGGCTTATTTTTATTTACTAAAAGATTATGACACAGCGCTCACTGTTATTACAAGTTTATTACAAGCAAAATATGCTGCTGACAGAATGAAATATTATCAGCCAATGGCAATGATCTATAAAAAATTATATACCCTCTCTCAAAAAAATGTACTGCAGAAAAAATGGATACTGAAAGATATTCAAACGCTGAAAGATGCCCTTACAGAGTTTGAAAATACAAGTTCAAATGAAATAAGATTAGTTTCTATTTTTTCCTGGATAAAGCAGGAAATTGAGAACAATCTAAGCTAAAAATAACATTACACAATTAACAATATAATATTGATTATCAATTAGTTAAAACGATATTTTATATAAAACCCTCACAAAATTAAAATAATTCATTTTGCTTCCATTTTGTAATGATGCAATTTCACATCAACAAAAAATGAAAAATGAAATCAATTAAATTATTCCTGAGCATCTCTTTACTGAGTGTACTTTTATTTTCCTGTTCAAAAGAAAACAAGAATCCTGATACCTGGCAATTTACAAAACTGGTAAACGCAACTTTAGACAACAGTGGAAATATGATTTCACTGGATTTCTATCAAAAGAAAGGAACCCAATGGCGCATCGTTCGCATGTCACCGGATGATTATACTAAATTTAATTTAAAAGATGAAAACGCAATAACGCCAAATGCTTATGAATTGCCGGTTGATAATGTCAATGCATTTATGACATCGAATGTGCGACTTTTTAATCCTGCAGATAATAAGGTATATAACCCGGGAAATCTAAAATGGTTTTTAGGTGATCCTGTAGAATTCAAAACCTTTAATACATTCAATATAGAGTTCCCTGATATACCTGCTGCATACAATTCAATCAATAAATTCAGTGCTGCTACTTTTTCTTCAGAACAGGCTTACGATAACAATGCAAAAGTGGGCACATACATCTTCTATGATTTCCCAAATCAAAAATATTTGTATTACGCACAAAGAGCAGGTACAGATTTATTGATAGAAAATACATTGCCTTTGTTTTGCACAACCTGCGGCAGCATTGACTGGAGAAGCATAGATGCTGTTACCTGCACTGGCGAAGCCAATGAAAGCATTTACTATTTCTTTGATTTCGATGCAAAAAAAATGTACATTTTATTCAGAAATGATAAAAATACTAATCATCCTTCATTTAGTTTTGATACCGGTTTAACTATCAATTTTAGTGATGCCTTCAAGGGAAAATACGGAACTGCCGATTCGGACCAGCCTTATGATTTCAGCAAATAGCCACAAAACCATAAACTAATCTTATACCATTTTAATATTACAAAAATGAAGAATCTACT
Source organism: Sphingobacteriales bacterium (assembly GCA_043757615.1). GTDB lineage: Bacteria > Bacteroidota > Bacteroidia > Chitinophagales > JADIYW01 > JADJSS01. Next base: position 25,473 of record JAYVPA010000005.1, read on the forward strand.
ATTCATCACAGCTATTTTCATATCTGTTCTTACCGCAAATGCAGAAGGGAATAACAGCATCGCAACCAACGTTACCTGCAAAGCCGGTCAGGAAAGAATCACTACCGAACTTAAAAAGTTAGATGGTGTATTTGATATAAAATTTTCTGCGAATGGAACCATCACGCTGGATTACAGTTCTGATGGAACAACATACGATGACATCGTTGCTAAAATTATTGAATGTGGTTTTACTGCAAATGGCATCACACCGGTATACGGCGATAGAGATTTATGCAAAAGCACAACTACAAAAACGAAAACAGCAAAATAAATTATTTCCTAAACAACAAAAAATTACAAAAAATGAAAACAATCAAAACATTTTCAATCATGCTATTCTTTACATTAGCAATCGTATCAACATCTTGTAAAAAAGATAAAAACAACACTAACAACACCGGAAAAACAGGCACTTTCAGCATTGATGGAAATTCATATTCCGGTGAAACCTCTATTCAAACATTTAGCAATGGCAACTATTCTATTTTATGTGAGCAAAATAGTCCGTACAAATTTTTGCAGGTTACTTTTCATAGCAAAGCAGAAGCAGAAGCCGGTGGCACTTTTGATGTTGGTGGTTCTATAATTGACACACCATCTGGCGAAGTAAGTATCGGCATTACTGGTTTAACTTATGAAAATGATGGCGCGCAAAGCATTTCAGTATCAGGTAAAAAAATTACAATTTCCAGTGTTGAACTACAGGAAACATCAAGCAGTTCATCTAAAGCGGTAATCAATAGTGCAAGTATTAACTTCTAAAAATTACAAATAATATAGCATGAAAAACTTAAAATTAATTCCATTTATAATGCTAATTGCTATAGCAATCACAAGCGTATCTTGTAAAAAAGATAAAGCAGAGCCTATAATTTATGGCGAAGAAAATCCACTAAATGGATGTCTTGCTCAATTAGGATATTTTCAAGAATCGTATACTTGGATAAATGAAATTGGTGGAATTGCACAAGTTGGCATGACATTTACTCCACTAGTAAAAGGTAAAATAAATGCATTAGTTGTAAAAATACCAGCTGTTAATAATGCTTTAAAAGTAATTATTTGGGATAAGACTACTAAAGCAAAATTACGAGTAGAAACAGTAAACATTACAACTGCAAACACTACTATTACAAAAGAAATAACACCATTAGAACTTTCTAAAGATAAAGAATATGTAATCACTATGTTTTCTGATGATTATTACGCAAGAAACAGAACAGATAATGCTGTTGGTACTTTTCCAGTGACAGATGGAAATGTAAAAATGATACAATCAATTACAGGTGCAGGAGATACAGAACTATATCCATTAAGTGGAAGTGGAAATCAATATTTTGGCGACTGTAGTTTTAATTTTCAAAGAACAGAATAATTAATCAATAAAGAAATCACAAAAAATGAAAAGAATTATTATACTATTTTTTGCGTGCAGTTTACTTATGATTGCATGCAAATCAAAAACAGAAAACACTAGCACAACTATTCAGGAAAACATGGATGAAATAAAATCATCTACTGCTGAACAAGGAAAAGCTGGAAAAGGAAAAATTACTTTGCAATGTAATAGAAAAACTTATGAAATAAATGGCGTTTGCGGCGCAGTTACATCAATGGGTTCACTAACAATTGCTGTTCCTGACGATAGTTTTCCTGCAAAATTATTTAGTATAAGTTTTACTAATGATAAAATGCCGGAAACAAGCGCAAGCTATACTATAGTAGGTTCTGTTTATGATGACAAAAATGCTGCGCATGTATCTATTGGCTACACAGATATGCGACAAGAAAACCCGATGATTTGGGAAAGCGACAGCAAAACAGGTAAGTTAGATTTTGCTGTAAATGGCAATGAAATAAAATGTTCGTTTTCAAATCTAACATTACAACCAAATACTATGTACAACAAAGGCGAACTGGCTGCACCAGCAACGATTTCAGGTGAATTGACTATCTATAAAAACTAAACAGGAAAAAAACAATAACAATAAAAAATTAAAACAATGAAAAAGTTCACATCAATTTTGATTCTTGCAATCACATTACTATCAAGTATTACCGGCTGTAAAAAAGAGGATTCAGTTATCAAACAACTACCATCTAACTACAGCAACCAAGGAACCATTACCGTAAAGAATAAGACCCTGACTGTTTGTGTTTATGACAATAGTGCTGAAGATGGTGATGTATTGGATTTAATAGTAAATGGAAGCACTATCTTATCTAACTATGAGATATTAAATACAGAAAAATGCCTGACCTCTACAGTATCTGACGGCGACAACTGGATTGGTGTTATAGCACGAAGCGAAGGCTCCGCCGGCAATGTATGCTCTGCTACTATTACTGTAAATGATGGTATTTCCACACAAAGTTTTTCCATTGATGCAAAGATAGACCAACCCGGCGGCTATATTATCAAACTATAACAATTAAAAGAAAATACCGGCTGCTTTCATCAACCGGTATATTTTTCATTTTTTGTAAGCGAAGCCGAAAGGCTTCGTTTTTTTATTATAAGAGGTCTATCTGTCTTCTCTTTCTCTTGCGCGGTCTACCATTGGTTTACCGGCACCTTTATTTCGTTTGTAGACTGCTAAAATCTGTTCAGCATCATCACCGTTTGTTGCAAAGAAAGAAAAATTATCCAGTATTCTGATATCATCAATTCTTCTTGATTCAATACCCGCCTGAGTTTTCAGCTCTTCCAGCAACATACGCGGCGTCATGCCATCTGCTCTGCCTTTTGCAAAAAACAATCTTGTAGACGACGAACTTCTTCTTCTTGTTGGTGCGCTGTCTCTGTCTCTACTATCTCTGCTGCTTCCTGAGTCACGTCTCTCTCTACTGCCACCACGATTATCATCTCTGTCTCTGAAACTTCTGTCGCGTCTGTCGCCTCCACGTTCAAATCTGTTGCTAAATTCTTCGCGTGGTGCAGCCTCTTTAATTTGTTTGTATGCAGTAATATTTAACTCATCCTTCGCAAAATGTTTTATCAAAGCAGCAACAATTATCTGTGGTTCTGTTTCACCTAAAATTTGTGATGCCAGCTCCATGTATTCGTTGTAATGTTCGGTACCGATTATAGTTTCAATGTGTTCTGTTAAACGGCGTGTCTTAATTTTCACCATATCGTTTGCATCCGGCAATTTACCTTTCTTCATTTTTGCTTTCACTAATCTTTCAACAAACAGGAGTTTTCTTTTTTCAGATGGTGAAATAATCGCAATTGCTCTTCCTAATTTTCCGGCCCGGCCTGTTCTGCCGATTCTATGCACATACGATTCCGGATCTTGCGGTAAGCCATAATTAATTACATGCGTTAAATCTGAAATATCAATACCACGTGCAGCAACGTCTGTTGCTACTAATACACCATATTTATTAGATTTAAATTGTTTTACTACTTTCTCGCGAAGGTTTTGTTGAATATCACCATGCAACGCATCTGTGCTGTAGCCTTTATCATTTAAGTGATTGGCAATTTCGATAACTTCTGCTTTTGTATTGCAAAAAATAATACCATAAAAATCTTCTTCCACATCTAACACACGACACAATGCGTCAAATTTATCACGATCAGGCACTTCGAAATAAGACTGGTCAATATTTACGTTTGTAATTTCCTGTTTAGCTATTTGCACCATATTGAATTTTCCCATGTAGCGTTTTGCCAATGATAAAATTCTGTCAGGCATCGTGGCAGAAAACAATAGCATTCTGCGACTTTCGTTGCAGGATTTTAAAATCAATTCGATGTCGTCGATGAAACCCATGTTTAACATTTCATCAGCTTCATCCAATACCACATATTTTACGTCTTCCAGCTTTAGTTTCTTCCGTTCAATTAAATCTATCACACGACCGGGTGTACCCACTACTACATGTGTGCCTTTTTCCAATTCACGCATTTGCGAACTGATAGGTGCGCCACCGTAAACAGTCGTAATCCAGATTTTTTTAGAACCTTTAAAACTTTTAATCTCTTCTGCTGTCTGAATCGCTAATTCACGTGTTGGTGCTAAAACCAAAGCCTGCACACTTTTTTGTGTCGGGTCAAATCTTTCTAAAATCGGCAAGCCGAATGCTGCGGTTTTTCCTGTACCTGTTTGTGCTTGTCCAACTATATCTAAATCACCATTTAATAAAAGTGGTATTGTTTGTTGTTGTATTGGCGTAGGTACCTCGTACCCTTTTTTTTCTAATGCGTCTAAAATGTCATCACTCAACCCTAACGCTCTGAATCCTTCCATATAATTTCTTTTTAATTTGGTGCAAAGATACGCTGATTATGTGAATGTTACAACGGCATCATGTATATATGATATTGCTTTTGGGTTAATTAAAGTAAGTTATTGTTCAGAAAACTATAATAATTATTGTGTGCAATGATAATGTGGTCTAATACGAGAATCTCTAACAACTTACCTGATTCCACAGCATTACGTGTCAATTTTCGGTCTATCTCACTTGGATTCAGGTTTCCTGACGGATGATTATGACATAAAATGAGGCAACTTGCCAGCTCCTTTATAGCAATATTGAATATCATTTTCATGTCGGCAACAGTGCCCGAGACACCACCGCTGCTTATTTTATGTTTAGAAATAAAGCGGTTATTTCTGTTCAGGCAAATTATCCAGAATTCCTCATGCGGTAAATCAGATAAGATGGGCGACATGATTTCAAAAACTTCTTTATCGGAAACGATTTTATCCTGTGGTTTTGTTTCTGCTTTGCTGCGGCGTCTACCTAATTCTAAGGCAGCGACAATGGAAATTGCTTTTGCTTCACCGATTCCTTTGAATTGCATCAGATAATCAACTGGCTTTTTGCCTAATTCAAATAAATCGTGCTGTATGGAAGCTAATATCTGTCTGGAAAGTTCTACTGCAGATTGTTCCGCATTCCCTGAGCCTATAATGATTGCGAGCAATTCCGCATCTGTTAAACTTTGTTTGCCTTTTAAAAGTAACTTTTCCCGCGGTCTGTCTTCTTCTGCCCAGGATTTTATGGTTAATTTTGATTCAGTAAGCATAAAATAAAAATTGGTGTACCTATTTAGATACACCAATCATTTATTTTCCATAAAAATGTGAAATTATTTTTTCAACGCATTCAAATGTCTCATCACTTCTGATTTCAAGTGACCAGCTTTGTTATCATGGATTTGGTTTCTTTTAGCCAATTTATCTACCATTGAAATAACAGATGGTAATGATTTTTCTACTTCAGCTTTGTCTGTAGAAGTCAACAATTTACGTAATGCATTTCTTGTTGTTTTACCGTAATAACGGTTTTCCAATCTGCGTTTTGCCGTTTGTCTGATTCTCTTTTTTGCCGATTTATGATGTGCCATTTTTTTTATTTGAGTTTGCAAAGATAATCAAACGTTTATAATAATAAAAGTGAATTTTAGGTTAATTGTAAACTTTTTCAATATTATTTGATTTTTACTATATAAAATATCCCTTTTAAATGTTTTTTTGCCTTCAAAAGTACGATATTTGCGAACTGATTAATATATATTTAACATGGAAGATTTGTCGATATTATCGAACGCGCACCCAAGCTACATTGATTCACTATATCAAGATTATTTAAAAGACCAAAATTCAGTTGATCCTGAATGGAAAAAATTCTTCGCCGGCTTTGATTTTGCCTGTAAATACGGAGAAAATAAAAATACCAGTTCTAACGGTGTTGCTACTGTTTCTACAACCAACTCTTCCGAAACCGTTTCACCCAAAGAATTCAGGGTACTGAAACTAATTTCAGGTTACAGAAATAAAGGCCATTTATTAGCACATACCAATCCATTACGACCAAGAAGAGACCGTCATGCAGATTTGGAATTGCATTTTTTTGGATTAGAGGAAAGTGATTTAGATATAGAATTCCATGCAGGAGATGCATTGGGTATCGGAAAAGCAACTTTGCGTACCATCATCGAGCGATTAAAAAAAATCTACTGCCGTACTATCGGCTGGGAATATAATTATGTATTAGACAGAGATGAACGCGCCTGGCTGCGTGAACAAATTGAACACGGGTACATTGCATACGAACATCCTATCGAAAAGAAAAAAAGAATTTTATCTAAACTAAATGAAAGTGAAGTGTTGGAAAAATTCTTAGGGACAAAATACATCGGACAAAAACGTTTCTCCTTAGAAGGCGGAGAATCCACTATTCCTGCATTAGACTCCATGATAAATGTAGCTGCAAATCATGGCGTGCAAGAAGTAGTATTAGGTATGGCACATCGCGGCCGGTTAAATGTATTATGTAATATCGTTGGAAAAACATACGAGCAAGTTTTCTCAGAATTTGAAGGTATTGCCCCAAACGATTTTTCTACAGGTACCGGCGATGTAAAATATCACTTAGGATATTCGTCGCAATATGAAACGATGGATAATAAAGAAGTGTACATTAAATTACTTCCGAATCCGTCCCACTTAGAAGCTGTGAATCCTGTTGTGCAAGGTTATTGCCGCGCAAAAGCAGATGCTATTTACGAATCTGATTATGATAAAATTTTACCGATTACCATTCACGGTGATTCTGCAGTGGCAGGACAAGGCATCGTGTATGAAGTATTGCAAATGCAATCATTAAAAGGTTATACCGTTGGCGGCACTATTCACTTTGTTATCAATAATCAAATTGGTTTTACCACAGATTTTGACGATGCGCGAACTTCTAATTACTGTACATCCATCGCTTCTACTATCCAATCGCCTGTATTTCATGTAAACGGCGATGATGTGGAGTGCGTAACCTATGTCTCAGAATTAGCTGCAGAATATCGTCAGCGTTTTAATAAAGATATTTTTGTCGATATGGTGTGTTATAGAAAATGGGGACACAATGAAGGTGATGATCCATCTTACACACAACCGCAGATGTACAAAATCATCAAAGACCATATTGGTGTACGTGATTTGTATCAGAAAAAATTATACGAGTGGGGAATGGCAGAAGCAGAGTTTGCAAAAAAAATGGAAGAAGATTTTTGGGCAGATTTGCAGGCACGTTTAAATGATTACAAACAACAGGAAAAAAAATACAAACCTCAATCTACCGAGTTAGCATGGAAAGCCTTGCGCAAAGCAACAAAAGAAGATTTTGAATCATCCCCGGAAACAAAAATTCCTAAAGATAATTTGATAAAAATTATCAAGGCATTAGTGAAAGTTCCGGAAGGTTTTCACCCATTAAAAAAAATACAACAATATCTTGAACAACGTCGTGTATTGATGCGAGAAAATAATACTGTTGATTGGGCAGCAGGAGAACTACTTGCGTACGGTTCTATTTTATTAGATGGAAAAGATGTGCGTTTGAGTGGCGAAGATGTGAAACGCGGAACGTTCTCACACCGTCATGCTTGTTTGTATGATGAAGTAACGAATGAAGAATACAATCGCTTAGACCATATTACAGAAGAAGGAAAACAAGGAAAATTTCATATCTACAATTCACTTTTATCGGAATATGGTGTGTTAGGTTTTGAGTTTGGGTATTCATTGCCATCACCCGCACCACTTACTATCTGGGAAGCGCAGTTTGGTGATTTTGATAACGGTGCGCAAATTATCATCGACCAATTTATCGCATCTTGCGAAACAAAATGGAATCGTCAGAGTGGCTTGGTTTTATTATTGCCGCACGGTTATGAAGGCGCAGGTCCCGAACATAGTTCAGCACGTTTAGAACGTTTCTTACAATTATGCGGTGAGAATAATATGATAGTAACGAACATTACATCGCCTGCAAACTTTTTCCATTTAATAAGAAGACAATTAGCATGGCCGTTCAGAAAACCATTGATAAATATGTCGCCGAAATCATTATTACGTCATCCAAAATGCGTAGATCCGATTTCAAAAATATACGAAGGAAAATTTCAGGAAGTTATTGACGATGAAAATACGGATGAAGCAAGTAAGGTAAAGAAAGTGCTGTTCTGCTCCGGAAAAATCTATTATGATTTACTGGCAAAAAAAGAAGCGGACGCGAGAATCGAAATTGCTATCGTTCGTTTAGAACAATTATATCCTGTAGCTGAAAAGCAACTGAATGCTGTTATCAAAAAATACAGCAGAGCTACTTTCCACTGGGTGCAGGAAGAACCAATCAACATGGGTGCTTATTCATTCTTATTATTAAATTACACAAAAGCAAAATACTTACAATGCATCGCAAGGCCACAAGCAGCATCGCCTGCAACTGGTTTTAGCAAATTGCATGAGAAAGAACAAAAAGCTTTGGTGGAATTAGCATTTGGATAAATCAAATCCGTCATTTCGAATAGAATGAGAAATCTGTTCAATAAAAAATGAATCTATAAATCTATAATCGAACATAATGAGCAAAGTAGAAATAAAAGTACCGACCGTTGGCGAAAGTGTAAATGAAGTAACCTTATCATCCTGGTTAGTGGAAGACGGCGACTATGTAAAATTAGATCAGCCATTAGCAGAATTTGAATCTGATAAAGCAACATTTGAAATGCCCTCTGAAGCAGCAGGAATTATTACACGTGTTGCAAAAGAAGGTGATGATATAAAAATCGGTGGATTAGTAGCCTATATTGATACAGATGCCGTTAGTCCACAGACCACAGTCGATAGTCCGCAGAAAAAAGAGGAAAATCAGTCCACAGTCCATAGTCCACAGTCCATAGTAGAGAAAGATGTAATCGATAAAAAAGAAACTATTGACAATCGACTATCGACTATCGACAAAACCTATGCAACCGGAACTCCATCACCTGCAGCTAAAAAAATACTGGATGAAAAAGGTATTGAAACTACTGAAGTAAAAGGAACTGGTGTTGATGGGAGAATTACAAAAGAAGATGCAGAAAAGTCAATAGTCAATAGTCAGCAGTCAATAGAAAAGAAAGTAGAAACAGCAAAAGAAACAGTCGACCATCGACCATCGACTGCGGACTTTTCGCGCAGCGAAAGAGTAGAAAAAATGACACGTATGCGTAAAACAATTTCCCGTCGTTTGGTAGCAGTGAAAAATGAAACTGCGATGCTGACGACGTTCAACGAAATTGACATGACACGCATTCATCAAATTCGCGAGCAATATAAAAAAGCGTTTGAAGAAAAGAATGCGATTGGTTTAGGCTTCATGTCGTTCTTTACAAAAGCGTGTGCGATTGCATTGAAAAAGTTTCCTGCTATTAATGCTTACATCGACGATGAAAATATCATTTATCACGATTTCGTAGATATTTCTATTGCAGTTTCTACACCAAAAGGTTTGGTCGTTCCTGTTGTAAGAAATGCAGAAAGTTTATCGTTTGCAGAAATTGAAAAAGACGTAAAACGTTTAGCATTATTAGGTCGCGATGGTAATCTTACTCTAGAAGATATGGAAGGTGGCACCTTCACAATTACAAATGGTGGCGTATTCGGTTCCTTGATGTCAACACCAATTATCAATCAGCCGCAAAGTGCAATTTTAGGAATGCATAAAATACAAGACCGACCAATGGCAATAAATGGCAAAGTAGAAATACGGCCGATGATGTATCTCGCATTATCTTACGACCACAGAATTGTGGACGGAAAAGAAAGTGTTGGATTTTTAGTCTTGGTAAAAGACTTGTTAGAAAATCCGGAAAAAATGTTGACAGGAACGGATCCGGTGAAATCAATGTTGGAGTTATAGTACTCTGACACTCTGAACGGAGTGAAGAATCTAACAAGATGCTTCGTTCCTCAGCATGACAAAAAAGAATAAAAATGAACAAACACGACATCACCATTATAGGCAGCGGCCCCGGCGGCTACGTTGCAGCCATCCGTTGCGCGCAATTAGGTTTCAACACAGCAATCATTGAACGATACAATACACTAGGCGGCACTTGCTTAAATGTAGGCTGCATTCCATCCAAAGCATTACTGGATTCTTCAGAACATTACCACAATGCATTGCATACATTCAAAGAACATGGAATTGATTTCAATGAAGTACCGACAGTAAACTTTACGCAATTCATTGCACGCAAAGGAAAAGTAGTAGATGCAAATACGACAGGAATTGATTACCTGATGAAAAAAAATAAAATTACCGTGTATCACGGACATGGTTCTTTCATAAATAACAACACCATCTCTATAAAAAAACAAGATGGAACTGAAGAACAGATTGAAACAGCAAAAACAATTATTGCTACCGGTTCAAAACCATCTTCACTTCCATTCTTACCAATTGATAAAAAAAGAATTATTACATCCACAGAAGCTTTAGAATTGAAAGAATTGCCAAAATCAATGGTGATTATTGGCGGCGGTGTAATTGGATTGGAATTAGGTTCTGTCTATCAGCGTTTAGGCACACAGGTTTCTGTGGTGGAATTCATGGATAAAATCATTCCTACTATGGATGATGATATGGGAAAAGAATTACAACGCAGTTTGAAAAAAATAGGCGTGAAATTTTATCTATCACATAAAGTAACGGGCGCTGTAAACAACGGCGATTCAGTAACAGTAAGTGCATTAGATAAAAAAGAACAGGAAATAAAAATCGATGCTGATTATTGTTTGGTAGCAATCGGCAGAAAACCTTATACAGAAAATTTAGGTTTGGAAAACATCGGTATCAGGCCGAACGAACGCAAACAAATTCCGGTAGATGCTCATTTGCAAACTTCTGTGGAAGGCATTTATGCAATCGGTGATGTAATACAAGGCGCAATGCTTGCGCACAAAGCGGAAGAAGAAGGTGTATTTGTTGCGGAAATGATTGCAGGACAAAAACCGCATATCAATTATAATTTAATTCCCGGTGTGGTGTATACCTGGCCGGAAGTTGCTGCTGTTGGGCAAACAGAAAATCAATTGAAAGAAAAAGGTATTGCATACAAAGTAGGAACATTTCCTTTCCGTGCATTAGGCCGCGCGCGTGCAAGTATGGATATTGACGGCATGGCGAAAGTATTAGCGGATTCAACAACAGATGAAATTCTTGGTGTGCATATAATTGGTGCACGCGCTGCTGATATGATTGCAGAAGCGGTAGTGGCGATGGAATTCCGTGCAAGTGCAGAAGATATTGGCAGAATTTCTCATGCACATCCAACGTATACAGAAGCACTGAAAGAAGCTGCACTGGCTGCTACTGCGAATAGGTCGATTCATTCGTAAAAAAAGCAGGGCAAACGTTGGCAGCGTTCGCTTGGCTAAAGCTTAGCAAACGCTGCCAACGTTAATCTATCATCATAAAAAAACATAAACAATGCACGCAGTAATAACAGGAGCTAGCAGCGGAATCGGTGAAGCCATCGCAAAAGAATTTGCAAAACAAGGTTATAGCGTAACCTTAGTAGCACGCAGAAAAGATTTATTAGAAACACTTGCCAATTCATTAAATGTAGAAACAAATATTGTTGCGGCAGACTTAACGGATTTAAAAAATTGCACCAACTGGATAGATGATGCTATTCAGAAATTAGGCTCCGTTGATGTATTGATTAATAATGCAGGTATGCAATATATAGATGTGACAACAAACATTAGTGATGAACAGGCAGAAAAATTAATGACACTAAACCTGTTAGCACCCATGCGTTTAATAAATTTTGTGTTACCTAAAATGCAGCAAAAAAAATTCGGTGCTATTGTAAATATCAGCAGTTTATCTGCTA
>JAYVPA010000006.1:0-10754 GCA_043757615.1 Sphingobacteriales bacterium
GAAACAATTGGTAAATAAAGACGGTATCGCTATTGATATGCCGGCAGGTCCAAGTGAAGTTCTGGTAATTGGCGATGACGAGTCACGACCTGATTTTATTGCTGCAGATTTATTAGCGCAGGCAGAACACGGAACGGATAGCCAGGTTATTTTTGTAACTACAGCAGAAGCCTATATAAATTTGGTGCATTTTGCGATTGACCAGCAAATAAAAAATTTACCAAGAAAAGAAATGATTGAAAAGACTCTGGAAAACAGTCAGACAATTTTAGTAAAAGATTTAAATGAAGCAATTGAATTCAGCAATACGTATGCACCGGAACATTTAATCCTTCAAACCAGAAATGCAGAAGACCTGGCTGATAAAGTCATCAATGCAGGTTCAGTTTTTATTGGTCATTATTCACCGGAAAGTGCAGGTGATTATGCAAGCGGCACAAATCATACCTTACCGACAAATGGTTTTGCACGTTCGTATAGCGGAGTTTCCTTAGATAGCTTTGTAAAGAAAATCACATTCCAGAAAATCACAAAGGATGGTTTGCAGAATATTGGAAAAACGGTTGAAGTAATGGCAGAAAATGAAGAATTAACAGCACATAAAAATGCAGTTACAATCAGGTTAAAAGAATGAATTCTTCACTTTGTTCAGAATGACAAAAGAAAAAATGAAAATAGTTAATATAAAAAATCTTGCCCGTCCGCATATCATTAAGATGAAACCATATTCTTCTGCACGTACTGAATACACTGGTGAGGATGGTATTTTTTTAGATGCAAATGAAAATTCAATTGGTTCGGTAACCACAGGATTACACAACCGATATCCGGATCCTTTGCAATTAAAGATAAAAGAAAAATTAGCTGCTGAAGAAAATTTACAACGTGGTAATATTTTTATCGGCAATGGAAGTGATGAATGCATTGATGTATTGATTCGCGCATTTTGTGAGCCGAAAGACGATTCTATTTTGATTTGTCCGCCGGTTTTTTCTATGTATGAACATGCTGCACATGCACAGAATATTGAAGTAAAAGAAGTGTTGTTAAAAGATAATTTTCAGTTGGATGTTGAGGAACTAATTCTACAGGCTCAGCACGACAATAAACCGAAAATATTTTTTATTTGCTCGCCTAATAATCCTACAGGGAATTTAATTAATGAAAATGATATTGAATTATTACTGAATAATTTTGAGGGTTTGATTGTAATTGATGAAGCATATCAGGATTTTGCTGATAATGCAAGCTGGACAAAAAAGATAAATGTATTTCAGAATTTAGTTGTGATTAAAACATTCTCAAAAGCATATGGTATGGCAGATGCACGTATCGGTATGTTATATGCGAATGCAGAAATCATTCATTATATGAACACGATAAAATTACCATATAATGTAAATAAACATTCGCAGGAATTAGCTTTAGAGGCTTTAGAAAAAAAGTATAAAAAACAAGATTTTGTTGATGAATTAATTGAAGGAAAGAAATATTTGCAAAACGAGATGACCGGTATTTCTTTCATCCAGAATATATATCCGAGTGATGCAAATTATATTTTGTTTAAAGTGGCAGATGCAAATGCGGTGTATAAGTATTTAATTGCGCATAAAATAATTGTGCGTAACCGTGACAGCGCTCCTTTACTGAAAGGATGTTTACGCGTTTCTGTGGGAACAAAAGAAGAAAATAAAAGATTTATTGAAACATTAAAAAATTATAGGTAATGCAAAAAATATTATTTATAGACCGTGACGGGACACTAATTCATGAACCCGCAGATTTTCAAATCGACAGTTTTGCGAAATTGATGTTCCTGCCTAATGTAATAAATGTCCTCGCAAAACTGGTGAATGAAACAGACTATAAACTGGTAATCATTACAAATCAGGATGGTTTAGGAACAAAATCATTTCCCGAAAAAACATTCTGGCCGGCGCATAATCTTATGATGGATATTTTTAAGAATGAAAGTGTTGTATTTGCTGATGTTTTTATTGATAAGAGTTTTGCAAAAGATAATTTACCGACACGTAAACCTAATATAGGTTTACTGACAAAATATCTGGATGTTGCAAAGTACGATTTAGAGAATTCTTTTGTAATTGGCGACAGGCTGACAGATATTCAATTAGCTAAGAATCTTGGTGCAAAAGGAATCCTTATTGGCAGAAGCTTGGATAAAGCGGATGATAAAAAACTTAAGAATAACGAGCTAAAGAAATCAATCGCTTTGCAAACAAACAATTGGAATGATATTTATGAATTCCTGAAAAAATCTGATAAACGAATAGCAGCGATACAACGTGACACCAATGAAACAAAGATATCAGTAAATTTAAATCTGGATGGAAAAGGTAAGTCGAATATAAAAACAGGTCTTGGTTTTTTTGATCATATGCTGGAACAGTTATCAAAACATTCAGGATGTGATATGGATATAAAAGTAAAAGGCGATTTACATATAGACGAACACCATACGATAGAAGATACCGCCATAGCTTTAGGTGAAGCATTTCATCTTGCCTTAGGAAATAAAAGAGGCATAAACCGTTATGGATTTTTATTGCCAATGGATGATGTATTGGCACAAGTTGCCATTGATTTTTCAGGAAGAGCGTGGCTGGTTTGGAAAGCAGATTTCAAACGTGAAAAAATAGGCGAGATGCCAACGGAAATGTTTTATCATTTCTGGAAATCATTTTCCGATGCTGCAAAATGTAATCTCAATATTAAAGCAGACGGTAATAATGAACACCATAAAATTGAAGCAATTTTTAAAGCAGTTGCTAAATCCATAAAAATGGCAGTAAAACGTGATGGAAACGACTTGCCTACTACAAAAGGTAAATTATAAAAGAATGCAGGAATTAGCCACAAATCATATTAGTATTTATAATTATATAGTACAAAAATTTGCTTCGAAATATTTTAATTATAAGTTATATGCATTTCTATAAACACTAAACATAAGATAATCAGACTATTATGGTTAATTTTTATAAAAAACATTTGTTTATTGGAGATTAATTTTTTTAACAAAATAATTAGGGCAGCTATTGTTTAAAAATGTTAAAAAATGTAAATTTGGCTTAATCAAAAACAAAATATGATTAGATGTTTACAAAGCATTTTAACCCTTTTAATTTCTTTAACTTTTTTCTCAGGCTTTTCTCAGGCAAGATTAATCATTAATAATGGTGGTATCATAAATATTACCAACAGTGCATTTGTTGTAATAGATAATCCTAATCCAAATGCAATAACACGTAATATCTCCGGTCATATTATTTCTGAAGGCGAATTCAATCGTGTGAAATGGAATATAGGAACAACAACCGGTAGTTATGTGGTACCTTTTGGAATCGGAACAGCAGAGTATTTACCTGTTTCTCTGACAACATCCGCTGCATCCGGGGCATCCGGAAGTCTGACTTTTGCAATGTATGGCGGAGGCTGGATAAACACTTCTTATTTGCCAACCGGTATTACAAATTTTGTAAATAATCAGGGCGCAAACAATTCTGCATTTAGTATTGATAGATTCTGGAGGATTGAACCAACAAATTATACAACCAAGCCTGCACTTGCCAATCTTATTCTTACTTACAGAGATCCTGAATGGTCTGTATCAAGTAATGTAATTACAGAAGCTAATTTAATAGCACAACGTTATAATTCAGGAACGAACGAATGGGATGATTATTTACCTCCTACGGTTTCAAGCACAGGAGCAAATACTTCAACAGTTCCGGCATTACCTTCTGCGCAATTATTTACATGGTGGACATTAGTAGATAACACTACTATATTGCCAATAGAGTTAACAGCATTCAATGTAAAATGCGATGGAAGCAAAGCAACCATAACATGGACCACAGCCTCAGAAAGTAATAATAATTATTTTGAAATAGAACGTTCATCCGGTGGCAGTACCTTTACCACTATAGCAAGAGTAGTTTCACAAAACAGTAATTCCACACAACCGTTAAATTACAGTGCTGTTGATAATAATCCTTTAGATGGAATATCATACTACCGTTTAAAACAAGTAGATAATGATGGTAAATACACTTACTCTTCCATAGTGATTTCACGTTGTGATAATGGTGCAGCATCTCCGGTTGTGTCTGTTTATCCTAATCCGGCAACTAACAATCTAACCGTAGATATTAAAGGATTACCCGGTAATAAATCATTAATGATTTATGATGTAATCGGTCAGGAAATGACCGATAAACACATTATAAGTGAAGACGAAAATTTACAGGAAGTAATAAATATTTCTGCCTTTGCAAAAGCGACCTATATATTGAGAATTGACGTAGGTGGAAAATTATATCAGATTATAAAGTTTGTAAAGAACTAATTATAATAAATTTTTACATAGCATTAAAGAGATTAATAAACAATAATTATAAACTATTTTCATGAAAAAAATCATACAAATTGTCATCTTGACAATCTTCTCATTACCCATTTTGCATGCACAAAATGTAGGTATTAATTCGACAGGTGCAACACCGGATAGTTCTGCAATGCTTGACATTGTTAACTCATCAAAAGGATTATTGATTCCTCGTGTTGCTTTGCAAAGCACTACAGATGCAGTTACAATCCCAACGCCTGCAAATAGTTTGTTGGTATTTAATAATAATGCTGCAATGACGGGCGGACAAGGAACCGGATATTATTACAACAGCGGTTCAACAGGTTCACCATTATGGATAAAATTAGCAGCAGCAAATGATGCATGGTTATTGAAAGGAAATGCGGCCATCACCACACCGGCTGTTCCTGCAACATACGGAACAACAAATATTGCTGCATCAGAAAATTTTCTTGGTACAACAAATGGAAATGATGTAGTTATCGGAACAAATAATATAGAACGCTTTCGGGTAAAACAAACTACAGGAAATATTGGGATTGGTACGGCATCGCCTGCTTATAAATTAGATATACTTGCTCCTGGTAATACAATCGGTGTACGTATTCTAAGTGGAAATACGGCTCAGGTTTCTTATCTTTCTTTAGGACGAACAACGGAGTATGCACAGATAGGGGCTTGTACCGCAGGAACATTTTTTCTGGATGCCGCAGCCGGTGATATGGCAGTTAAGAATTATAATTCAGGCAAAATTTTATTGGGAGCATCATTTAGTGCGAATGCAGATATGTCGCTTTTGCCAAACGGAAATGTAGGTATTCATACGGTTACACCGGGAACTATTTTTGATGTAAAAGGTAATAATAACTGGAATACAGGAACGGGTGAAGGTGATGTGCGAATTGGTGATCCTACATACAGATTAAAAATTGGAGTTGCGAACGGGGGTGCGGGTGCAGGTGATATACGAATTACTGCAGGCGGGGGAACGAACAGAATTTTCTTAGGAGGTAGTACTAACACAACAGCGCTTACAGTTGATGGAACTAATAATAGAATTGGTATTCGTAATAATGCAATTCTTCCTTTATCTGCATTAGATATAGACGGGGATTTGGCTTTACGTGAAGGTCCGGCAATATCACTTCCCGCCGCCACAACATATCCTGTCATTACTTTATCCGGGAATGAATTTAGTCATTATCGTTTCACCGGTGCAACTGTTCCATTTATTCCATACACAATAAGCGGAGGAAACGATGGGCAAGTGGTTACGTTTATTAATAATACAGGACAGCCAATGGGTGTGTATAATTGGGACGTTGCAAATGGTATTATGACTGGCACAGGAAATAATTTAACAGCAAATTTAACCGCCACTTCTAATAACTATCAATCCTTTACGGTAATATATAATGCAACTTTACAACGTTGGATATTGACATCATTTACGGGTATGTCAAATGATATTGACTGGCATACAACGGGAAATACAGCAACTAATGACCCTGTAGCACCTGCAACGTATGGAACTTCTACTATTTCATCCAATGAAAACTGGGCTGGTACTAAAGATGCGAACGATTATGTTATCGGAACAAATACTATAGAAAGAGTAAGAGTAAAACAAACTACAGGAAATGTTGGGATTGGTATTTCAGCTCCATCTTATAAATTGCATGTTGTTGATCCTGCAGCTTATGCTACTGCTACATATTCAGAGAATACATATGTGGGTAATGCTGACGGCACAGGTATATATGGTCGGTCAGTAAATAATCCATATTATGGAACCGGAGGTCAATTTTATGGAGGCTACACTGGAGTATATGCTGGTGCAACAACAAGTGGTACAGGTTATAGATATGGAGGTCAATTTAATGGATGGTATGGGGCATCTTCAAATTATGGCATTTATGGTTATGGATATGGTGGTGGAAGTTCCTATGGTGCTTATGGATATGCTGCTGGTGCTACTACAAATTATGGTGGCTACTTCTCAAGTGGAGGTAGCGGTTATGGTGTTTATTCGACTATAGGGAGTGCAAGCTCCAATGGAGTATATGCCGGTGCATCTGGTTCAGCATCAAATGGTTTATATGCTAACGCGAGTAGTACTAATTCAAACGGAATCATAGGATATTCTGGTGGTAATTTCTTTGATTTAGGTTTTGCTTCTTGTACCAATTGTGGATCTCCAACAACATCTACATGGGTAATTAATCCAAACAACGTGGGTGTAGGCGGCGCAGGAGAATATACCGGCGTACAAGGAAAAGCATATTATGCAAATACAGCTACTTATGATAAAATGGGGGGGCTTTTTTATGTGGCAGGTTATAATGGTACTGGCACATGGAGTGTCCCTGCTATAGCAACCGTGGGTTCAATTGTAGATGGTACGGTTTATAAAATTGTAGGTTATGGCATTGTTTCTACACTCGTAAAAGATAAAGAAGATAAAGAAAGAATAATGGTTGCACCCGAAGCCCCCGAAGCCTTATTTCAGGATTTTGGTGTAGGAAAATTAGAAAATGGAAAAGCAATAATTAATCTGGATCCTACATTGTCTAAAAATATTTTAGTGGATGAAAAACATCCAATGAAAGTATTTATTCAGTTAGAAGGTGATTGTAAAGGTGTGTTTGTTACCAATAAATCAGCCACTGGATTTGAAGTAGTTGAATTAAATCAAGGTACGTCAACTATTAATTTTTCTTACCAGATAGTAGCAAACAGAGCTGATGAAGACAGAGGCGGACAGATTTCACATTATGCAGATATGAGATTTAAACCACTTAACAGACAATTTATTTTAGATGAATCTAAAGTAAAATTGTATAAAGAATCTGAAAAAGCAAGAATTGAGTCTGAAGAAAAGGCAATGGAAGAACAGAAAAAATCTCAGGAAAAAAATAAATTAGTAAATTCTCCTTCTAAAACAAATACAAATTAATAAACTCATCAGAAAAATAAATTTGCATTTTAAATCTCAATGTATATATTTGCAGTATGACAATAAACAAATTCTGGTGGTGGAACAGTAAACGACAATAGGCGTATTCTAATTCCATTTTCAAATGTACTATATTAGCTCGCCATAAAAAGCGGGTTTTTTTATTGTCATCTCGAACATAGTGAGAGATCTTGCTAAATAAAAATTAAATGAAATATAATTTTCAAACATCACACAAAAAAATAATCGCAGATATGCTGACTCCGGTCAGTATCTATCTTCGTTTGCGTGCAAAATATAAGAATACTGTGTTGTTGGAAAGTTCCGATTATCATGGTGATGAACATAACTTCTCATACATTTGCTTTCAGCCAATTGCCGGATTCAAAGTAAAAGATGAAAACTTTAATGCATTCTTTCCGGATAAAAAAGAAGAGAATACAAATTTGCAAGAGAATAAATTAACTGACTGTATAAATAACTTTTTAGCACAATTCATAACTCATAATTCTCAACTTAATATTATACAAAACGGATTGTTTGGTTATATGTCTTATAATGTTGTAGAATATTTTGAAGAAATAAAGCTCAATCATAATACTGCAGAAATACCGGTAGCGCAATATAACTGCTATCAGTACATCATTGCATTCAATCATTTCAATCATGAATTATATCTTATAAAAAATGATGTGCAGAATTGTGATTTAGATACAACCTCTTTAGAGGAGATTGAAAGCTTTATAAAATATAAACCCATGCAGCTGGATAGTTTTGCTGCCGAAAAAGAAAAATCATCGAACGTTACAAATGAAGCATATATAGAAATGGTGGAAAAAGGAAAACAATCCTGTTATCGCGGTGATGTTTTTCAGATTGTATTATCCCGTCAGTTTCAGCAAAAATTCCGCGGCGATGATTTCAATGTGTATCGGGCATTGCGCAGCGTAAACCCATCACCTTATTGTTTTTATTTTGATTTCGACGGATTTCGTTTGATGGGTTCATCACCAGAAGCACAATTAATCATCAGTAATAACAAAGTCACTATTCATCCGATTGCAGGTACTTTCCGCCGGACAGGGGATGATATAAAAGATGCAGCATTAGCGCAAAAATTATCGGATGACCCGAAAGAAAATGCGGAACATATCATGCTGGTGGATTTAGCTAGAAATGATTTATCGCGTGGAGGAAAAAATACAAAAGTGGAGGTGTTTCGTGAAGTACAATATTATTCGCATGTCATACATCTGGTTTCAAAAGTAACTGCAGAAATTGATTCAACATCAGATAAAATGAAAATCGTGGGAGATACCTTTCCTGCAGGAACCTTAAGCGGCGCTCCAAAATATAAAGCGATGCAGCTGATAGATTCTATTGAAAACTGCAGCCGTGGTTTTTATGGAGGCTGCATCGGTCATTTAAATTTCAATGGTGATTTTAATCATGCCATTATGATTCGCAGTTTTATGAGTAAGGATAATGTATTGACTTTTCAGGCAGGAGCAGGTGTAGTGGCAGATTCTGTGCCGGAAAGCGAATTACAGGAAGTGGAAAATAAATTAGCCGCATTAAATAAAGCAATTGAATTAGCAAATACATTGTAGCACGATGTTTTGTCATCCTGAACTTGCTTCAGGATCTAATAAAAAAAACATGAATAATATTTTAGTCTTAGATAATTATGATTCATTCACCTATAATCTGGTGCATTATATAGAATCATTTAATGTAAAATGTGATGTTTTTCGTAATGATAAAATTTCATTGGAAGACGTGAATCAATATGATAAAATTTTATTGTCACCTGGACCCGGAATACCCGAAGAAGCAGGTATTTTACTCGATGTGATAAAAAAATACGCAGCAACGAAATCAATTCTCGGAGTGTGTTTAGGACATCAGGCTATCGGTCAGGTTTTCGGTGCAGAATTATATAATGTAGGAAGTGTTATTCACGGAAAATCAAAAAACACAAAAATTATTGCAGATGATATATTGTTTGATGAAATGGATAAACAATTTAAAAGCGGGCGCTACCATTCCTGGGCGATAAAAAATGTGAAATCGCCATTAATTGTTACCGCTACAGACGATGATAATATTGTTCAGGCAGTCAGACATGAAAAATATAATGTCCGTGGGGTACAATTTCATCCGGAAAGTATCATGACAGAAAATGGTAAAAAAATAATTGAAAATTGGTTATTAAAGTGCTAATGTAAAATGAAAACTCTTTTACAATATCTTTTTGCAGGAAATACTTTATCACAAGATGAAGCGTTTGTTGCATTGAAAGATATTGCATCGGGAAATCAGAATGATGCACAAATTGCATCTTTTCTTTCTGTGTATAATATGCGCATGCCAACAACTCATGAGTTGATTGGTTTCAGAAAAGCAATGCTCGATTTATCAATGACGGTAAAATTCAAACAAAAAAATACCTTAGATATTGTCGGCACAGGCGGTGATGGAAAAGATACATTTAATATTTCCACATTGGCATGTTTTGTATGTGCCGGCGCAGGTGTAAAGGTTACAAAGCATGGTAATTATGGTATATCATCAGTTTCCGGTTCTTCTAATTTACTTGAATATATCGGAGTAAAATTTGGTGACACGCAGCAAAAATTAAAT
This sequence comes from Sphingobacteriales bacterium, assembly GCA_043757615.1. GTDB lineage: Bacteria > Bacteroidota > Bacteroidia > Chitinophagales > JADIYW01 > JADJSS01. The sequence continues at coordinate 9,990 of JAYVPA010000006.1, forward strand.
GAGCAATTAGAAGCAGCAAATATCACATTTTTACATGCGCCCTTATTTCATCCGGCAATGAAGAATGTAGCAGGTGTCAGGAAGCAGATGCAGGTAAAAACAATTTTTAATTTGCTTGGACCATTAGTGAATCCATCTCATCCGAAAACACAAATCATCGGCGTGCATAGCGAAGTTGTCGGAAAACTATACAGAGATGTATTGAAATCAACTGCCGCAAATTTTGCGATTGTTCATGCACTCGATGGTTATGATGAAATTTCATTAACGAGTGATACAAAAGTATTCACTAAAAAGAACATACAGATTCACGGGCCTAAGAGTTTTGGATTCAAGCAGATAAAACAGGAAGAGTTGTATGGTGGAAAGACCATAACATCCAACGCAAAAGTATTTATGAATGTATTAAAAGGAAAAGGCACTGCAGCCCAAAGCAATGTAGTAATCGCCAATGCCGCCTTAGCTATTTCTTTATACGAATCAAATTCTTATCACGCAGCAGTAAGAATTGCACAACAGAGTTTATACAGCGGTAAAGCGCTGGAATGTTTTAATATTTTAAAGAAAATTCAATAACAGTTTCAATGAATATTCTCGATAAGATTGTAGCGCAAAAGAAAATTGAAATAGAGTTTTCAAAAAAAAATGTTTCTGCAAAAGAACTGGAACAAACTGTTTTTTTTCAACGTAATACTATTTCATTAGCCAATAATTTATTAAAGTTAAATAGTTCAGGCATCATTGCTGAGTACAAAAGAAAATCTC
>JAYVPA010000007.1:0-36952 GCA_043757615.1 Sphingobacteriales bacterium
GCTGATAAAAAATTAACGATTGCAGTGGAACTGGAACAGGCGGCATTGAATGATGATTATTTTGTATCAAGAAAATTATATCCGAATGTAGATTTCTACTCAGGAATTATTTACAATGCAATGGGCTTTCCTACTGATGCATTTACTACACTTTTTGCATTAGGAAGATTACCGGGTTGGGTCGCGCAATGGAAAGAATTGAAAGAAAACAAAGAACCGATTGGTCGCCCGAGACAAATTTACTTAGGCGCTACCGTTCGTCCTTATTCTGAAATCGGAAACAGATAATATCTCCTTTAATCTTATAAAAGACCTGTAAGCAAAATCTTCAGGCCTTTTTTATTTTACTGCAGGATGAGCCAATTAACTTACAATTAACGGATATGTTTGGAATAAAAAGTCTAACTTTATTATTCAATGAAAGCACTTAGCGTCCTATTATTTTCTGTTTTTTTTCTGTTCACCACGATGTAGCAAACCGCTTTTTTGTTGTTGTATAAACTGAATGAAAAATCTATTACAGAAAAATATTGCGTTAATAAAAATGTAGCCGGTTCTTGCTGTAAAGGAAAGTGCCACTTAAATAAAACCATTGCTAAGTCAGAAGATGAAAATGAAAAAAATCCATTTTCTAATCTGAATGTTAAAGTAAAAGAAGTAGAAGTTTTTTGTCAGCAATTACAAAATTTATCTTCTTTTGAAATCATCACAGACAAATTGAATACAATATATTTGTATTCTCCTTTATTATTAGAAGGTGTCTCATCATCACTCATTAAACCTCCAACTGTTTTAGGTTAAACTGAATTTTCAATCTAAAACAAAATCAACATGTACAAATTTATTATAACATTGCTCTGCTGTTATGGCAGCGCGTATGCCTGTGATTTTTGTGGTGGCTCTCCGGCAGTAATGAACAGCGATGTATTATCATTACAACCTCAGTCATCTGTTGGAACTTCCGTACAATACAGAAATTACAAATACCTGGCTTCTGCTGACAATGTAAAACGCACACAAACTGTAGTACAAAATTTCTTTGTATCCTATTCACCAAAAAAATGGGTGGATATTCGTGTATCACTGCCGATTATGTGGACATTTAACGAGTATATAAAACTGGATGAAAACACCACAAGTCTGCATGAAAAGAAATTCGGACTCTCAGATATGATTATATTTTCCAATTTCAGGGTTTGGCAAAAGTCACCAATAGGCAGAAAAGTCGGTCAAGTGTTAAATCTTGGATTTGGAATCAGCGTGCCAACCGGCAGTAAAAAAACATCTGAGAATGCTCTTTTACAAGACTTTAATTTCGGAACACAAACAGTTGGTTTCTTATTTTCTGCAGCTTATAGTCTGAGTATTAAAAAGTGGGGTTTGGTAAATTCTACACTCGTAAAAATAAATTTAAAAAATAAAGACAATACTTTATTTGGCAATCAATATACCTATCAGCTTACAGCTAATTACACAACGCTTGTAGGAAAGGTATATTTAATTCCTGTCACAGGTTTAGGTGTAAATTACCAACAGAGAAATATTCACCATGATATCATACAATCAAAATCAGGGGCTATAGATCTGGAGATAAATGCAGGATTACAATGCAATGTAAAAGGAATTACTTTTGCTGCTACTATTTCACAACCTTTGGTGCAAAAAACAGGCGGCGGTAATATCCTTCAAAAAACAGGATTTAATTGTTTTGTGAAATACCAGATTCCGCACATAAAACAAAAAATGGGAACAGCAACTGAAAACACATCTACAACCAAACAAACTAAACTTAAAAATTAAATTAACACCATGACAAAAAAATCCATCTTATTATTTGCATTTATAGCGATAATCGCTATTACAATTATTAGCTGCGGGAAAACAGCCACTGAAGACACTTCAAATCCCTCTATAACTATTTCTTCACCAACAGAAGGACAGACATTCATGCAGATGACAAGTACCGATTCTGCTACCGTTTCTGTTCATATTACGGATGAGGATTTACACGCATATTCTCTTGTAATCACAAAAGCAAGCGGAGGTGATACATTGTTATATATTCCTGAAACTCATGATGAAGTTAATGATTTGACTGTCAATAAAAAATTTCCTTTAGGTGTAGTGCTGGGAACTGTTGCTTATAAAGTAACTGTTACAGCTGAAGACCATAATGGAAATGAAGGCGAAGCGAAAAGAAATTTCTCTATCGAACATATGTAATAATAAAAAACTAATACTTGGCTGGTCAGACGTTTGAACAATATCTGACCATTTTTTATTTTATATCTTTGTAGTTCAAAATAAATTAATTTGCACGAAGTCAATCCCATAATAGAAGAGCGCGCCATTTTGGTTGCTATCGTCCGCGATAACCAAACGGCTGAACAGGTAGATGAATACCTGGATGAACTGGCGTTTTTAGCAGAAACAGCGGGTGCCGTAACTGTAAAGACATTTACACAAAAATTAAAACATCCTGATGTACGATATTTTGTCGGTTCAGGAAAAATGGAAGAAATAAAAGCATACAAAGAATATGCTGATGTCAATACAATAATTATTGACGATGAAATTTCTCCTGCACAACAGCGAAATCTGGAAGAAGAAATGAAATGCAAGATATTAGACAGAACAAGTCTGATACTGGATATTTTTGCGATGCGTGCTCAAACCGCACAGGCACGCACACAAGTGGAACTGGCACAGATGCAATATCTGTTACCGCGACTGAAAGGTTTATGGACGCACTTAGAACGTCAGCGTGGTGGTATCGGTATGCGTGGTCCCGGTGAGAAAGAAATTGAAACGGACAGACGTGTTATCAATGATAGAATTGCGAAGCTGAAACAAGACCTGGAAATTTTAGATAAGCAGGAACAGACGCGCAGAAAAACACGCGGTGAATTGATTCGTGTTGCATTAGTTGGTTATACAAACGTTGGGAAATCAACCTTCATGAATCTGATGAGCAAGAGTGATGTGCTGGCAGAAAATAAATTATTTGCAACACTAGATACAACGGTTAGAAAAGTAGTGATTGAGAACATCGCATTTTTACTGAGCGATACGGTTGGGTTTATCCGTAAGCTTCCGCATAATCTGGTAGAGAGTTTTAAATCTACTTTAGATGAAACGAAAGAATCAGATATCATTGTACATGTGGTGGATGCATCGCATGAAAATTTCAGAGACCAGATTAATGTAGTGAACGAAACCTTAGCTGATTTAAGCGTAACCCGTCAGCCGCGTTTAGTGGTGTTTAATAAAATGGATTTATACCGTGAAAAGCATTTCGACCGTTTTTTACCGGAAGAAATTAAAAAAGAATTATCGGAAGAATTTGAAAAAAGTATGCGCTCTTGGATGAACTGCAATTGCGTATTTATTTCTGCTACTAATAAAGAAAATCTGGAAGAATTAAAAAACACGATGATATTAATGGTGCAGGATATGTATCACAAACGCTATCCTTATAAAACTAATTTTTACTGATACGTCAGCGAATATTTTGTTACTGCGAATAAAGTTTATTAATTTTAGATATGTTTAAGTTAGACAGAACATCATTTAAAAAACAATCTTTTGAAGATGTGGCAAATCATTCAAAGGATTATAAAAAATTATCTGTAAATGAAAGATTAAAAATCTCCTTTTATCTTAATTCTATCGCTTATAATTTTGACATAAACAATCCGCCCAGAATGGATAAAACTTTTTTTGAAATTAGAAAAAGAAGCTAAAATAATAATGATACAAAAGTTGAAAACTATTAAATCATTTTACTTTAGTAAAAATTGATAATCAAAATGGAAAGTTCTCTCATTATTTATTAATATTCACATCCAGCTTTGCTCTTTTTCATTCTTTGCGTGAAAAAACTAAGCATTTTCTCTCGCCTGCATTTCGTGATAAACATTCGTAAATTTTCCAATCACAAAAATATCCTGTTCAATTAAATTATTCAATTTCAGGTTATCAATATCGATCTGCATTACATGTCTGTGAATAGGATTCAAGGTGCCCCCGGGACCGCCGGGTTGTGCATTTACATCATTCTGAAATTCCTGATTTACCAATGTTCCCCGCGGATACATGATGCTTGGTCTTCCCATCCCAACTATATTCAACTCTTTTGGATGAATTAAACCTAAAGAATGCCCATATTCATGTGCTGCTGTTGTAGAACCTTTGTACAAATTGGCAAGTTTAAAATATCCTGTATTACTACCAATTGCATCCATACAAGAAATATCTATTTTAGCATACTCTTCAATTCTGATATAATTATTTTTTGGATTTTGGTTTTCAATAATACTTTGAGAAGCTATCAGGCTATTATATTGAGCATCTATTTTAAACCTGACAAAATATTTTGAATTATTTAATTCTATAAAACCATTGGGTTCATTCCACATTGTTTCTATTTCTTCTGTAATTAATTTACTGATTTCATAATTAGCAGAATTACCATAGCAAATCATGTTCGATGAAATCATAATTATTTTAGCTGATGAATCTATTTCAATAGTTCCCATATAGCAAGATAAAAAACTAATGACTATTTACCAATGACTAATCATTATCTTTACCCTATGCAATCAAAAATTCAGGATATATTAAAAGCCTCCATTTCAACCAAACAACAATTACTGGAAGATGAAATATTGTTAAAAACAATGCAATCTGTTACTGAGGCAATGGTAAATTGTTTTAAACAGGATGGTAAATTATTATTCTGCGGCAATGGCGGTTCTGCGGCAGATGCACAGCATCTGGCAGCTGAATTTTCAGGTAGATTCTATACAGACAGAGAACCCTTGGATGCAGAAGCATTGCACGTAAATACATCTTATTTAACGGCTGTTGCCAATGATTATAGTTATAACGAAGTGTATGCGCGTATTGTAAAAGCAAAAGGCAGGAAAGGTGATATTTTAGTTGGCTTATCTACTTCCGGAAATTCGGGAAATATTGTAGAAGCATTCAAAGTAGCAAAAGAGCGTGGTTTGATCATCGTTGGATTTACAGGTGAAAGCGGCGGAAAAATGAAAGAGTTTTGTGATTATTTAATCAATATCCCATCTACAGATACGCCCCGCATTCAGGAGTGCCACATCACCGTTGGACATATTATTTGCCAATTGGTAGAAGAAAAGTTTTTTAGTATCGAAGAATAAGTAGTAATATTTTCAGATTAAAAATAATTTACCATTCATCACTCAACATTCAATATTAATACTACACCGGTCATAATTTTAGCAGGCGGTTTCGGCACACGACTAAGCACTGTTGTACGCGATGTACCAAAGCCGATGGCACCCATTAACGGTAAGCCATTTTTGCATTATATTTTTAAAGAATTACAACATCAGAAAATTCGGCACGTTATACTTTCTGTTGGTCATTTGAAAGAAGTGATTCAGAATTTTTTTCAAGATAGTTATTTAGGAATTTCCATTCAATATGCTGTAGAGCATGAACCTCTTGGAACAGGCGGGGGTATCAAGCATGCTTTTAGTTTTACAGAAGATGATGCGTATGTTTTAAATGGCGACACTTATTTTGATATCGAATTACCAAAACTGAGAAATGAAAATATTGATATATCTATTGCATTAAAACCTATGTTTAATTTCGATAGATACGGAACTGTTGAAGTAAATTTAGAACAAAGAATTACTTCTTTTAATGAAAAAAAACAATGTGAACAGGGTCTGATTAACGGTGGTGTTTATTATTTCAAAAAATCTTTGTTTGAGAAAATAAACACATCCGCTAAATTTTCTTTTGAGCAGGATATTTTAGAAAAGCATTTGCATGATTTAAATATTCAGGGAATTATTTTTGATAATTATTTTATTGATATCGGCATACCTGAAGATTATGAAAAAGCAAAAACAGATTTTAAATAGAAAATAACAGAACACTGATTTTTATGATAATTAAGATAAATATGATTTGAAATTAGTAAATCATAATAATCCATTTTAATCTGTGTTCTAAAAATAAATCATGCAGCCAATTCAAATTGATCATACCTGGACTTTATTTCTCGACAGAGATGGTGTAATCAATAAAAATATTGATGGAGGATATGTGCTGGATTGGGAACAATTTGAATTCCTTGATGGTGTGTTGGAAACGATGCCCAAACTGGCGAAGATATTTCCCAGAATTATTGTTGTAACAAATCAGCAATGTATTGCAAAGGGGCTACTTTCTGTTGAAATATTAAGCGAAATTCACCAGAACATGATGAACATGATCGAATTGAATGGCGGCAGAATTGATGCTGTATATTACGCACCGGACATGGAATCTGAAATAAATGAACTTCGCAAACCTAAAAATGGAATGGCTTTTTTAGCAAAACATGATTTCCCTGAAATTGATTTTAATAAATCCTTAATAATTGGCGATAAACTTTCAGATATGAAATTTGGCAAATCTGTTGGAATGACAACTATTTGGTTATCAACAGGTTCAAAAAATTCTGATTTGATTGATTATCAGATTTCTGCTTTTTTCTACTTGCCAGACATAATAAATTTATAATTCTACTACAAAAAAAATTGGCATAAATATTGACTTTTATGATTCAAATGTATATATTTATGTGTACTAAAATTGTTAATAACCTCAAATTTGTGAATAGGCCTATGCGTAAAACGTTTACACTTCTGCTTTTATTGTCTGCTTCGTTGTTTGTATTGCCGAAGTATACAAGTGCTGCTTCCCTGTTTGAGTACAGTTCAAGTGATGCGAGATTCGGAGATAAAGAACTAATTAAATTTTATCCAAATCCGATGCTAACTGATGCTAATATCAAAATCAATGATGAAGTTGATTTAGAAAGAAGCAAAGTTTCTGTAATATTTTACAATATTGTTGGTAGTGAAGTGTACAGAATTAACCAGGTGAAAGATTATGATTTAAAAATTACCAGAGATATTTTTAAGAGTTCTGGTATTTATTTCTATCAACTAAAAGTGGATGAAAGCATATTGAGCACAGGAAGAATAACTGTGAAATAATTTTACTTCAGATAAATAAAAAGTCCTATCAAATGATTGGACTTTTTTTATGCCTATATATTTTCCTGACAATTAATCAGTCATTTGCTTTTGAATAATTAGTTTTTGTACAGCCAAATTCTTCTGCAAAATAATCATCCATTTCATTCGCTTTTAAAATCAGGTTACTGATATTTTGTTGTATTTCCTGATCTCTCTTTGTAAATACATCACTCATTCTTATTCTGTATGATAAATAAATCTGGTTGTTATACACGGCTAAGCGATACGGTGATACAGGATTGCTCATAATATATTTCAGCAACGCATCTAAACTTCCTGTTGGTAAATCATTAATAGGTGAAGTGACGTACAGATAGTTTTTTTCATACACAAAGATGCGCACCAGCGCGCTGCCTGAATGAAACTCCCAAAACTCGTTTCCGGAACGTGCAAGCACAGGAGCAATACCCATGTTTTTTATTGAATTTTCTACAAACTGCGAGAACTTACTTATCTCTTTATCATCAAATATTTTTTCATCTATATTCGCGCCACAATTAGGACAGTAATCTGTTTTTTCATAAATCAATGATTTGCATGAATTACATTTTACAGAATATTGAAACGTGATATTTTGCGCGAACGTATCCAGTTCTTCTTTCACCACTTTTGCAGGAATGGCAAACCCGACATTATCTGCTTCTGTAAATTTTGCTGTTGTAACTCCAATCAGCAAACCATCTGAATTTACAACCGGACCTCCGCTGTTGCCCGGGTTTATAGCAGCATCTGTTTGTATAAAATTTTTTCCGTCTAATAATTGTTTTTCATTCGATACTATTCCTTCAGCAATAGTGTAGGGCATACCAAACGGAAAGCCCAGAACAAAAACCTTATCGCCACTGTGCACTTCCGGTAAAGAATTAAACAGAATGCTGCTGTCCGGTGTGTAATCACATTTTAAAAAAGCAATATCCGCTTCAGGGTTTACATACACTACTTTTGCCGGAAATCTCTTTTTCGACTGATTTTCTATGGATACATTTTTGTTGCTTTCTATCACATGGTAATTTGTAACAAATACATTTTGCTCTTTAAAATAAAAACCGGAACCGCTTCCGCTGGCAGTATTTATCTTATATACAGCTTGTTTTAATTCTTCGTGATTCATTTGTTCTCTTTTCTTTTTTTACCCCTAAATCCCCTAAAGGGGACTTACGTTCAACTTTCAATTTTCGTGTTCCTCCCTTCTGGGAGGTCAGGTGGGTTACCCGCCAAATAGTTTACTAAAAAACCCTTTCTTCTCCGCCTGATTAGCTTGTTGTCTGGTGTTGTTTGGCGTTGCTGCATTCGTAAAATAATCTGTCTTCATAATCTTTTGAATGGCTTCAAACAAAATTTTAGATGCATCCTGCATGGATTTTCCTGAAGCTTCTTCCATCGCCTTTGTCAATACTTCAGAAATGTTGTCATCTATATTATTACTGTAAAACATATTAAGAATACCATACTCCATGGTGCATGTAGAACCGATGTAATCCATTGCTTTAATTTCTTTTTCAGCCGTTTCATACGCATATTTTAAAATATTGCGTATGCTTTCCAGATTTGTCCTGAATTTATAAGGGACAAAAACATCAATTCTGTACAAATCATTTTCAAATTTTGTTTTGTCGTATGACTGTAATTTTTTAAAAAAGTCTTTGCCTCCGCTTAATCTCTGATAGAGATCATCTTTACTGTTTAAATAAACTATAGTCTTTTCAATTTCATTTCTCAATGCGCCTTGCGGTGCGCAGAAATAATCAATCTTCAATAGAGTAATCATTAACACATCCCACAAATAAGTTGTCAGCCGTTTATTTTCTAACTGCTCATATGCTTCAAAAGTTTCCTTTATATATTGCTGCATGGTATTCCATGCCTGTTCTTTTTGTTCTTGCGTGTACGCATAGATCTTTGGTTCCTGAATACGTTTTGCATCAAACTTTTTAATAAACTCATCATCATAATTATCAGCATTAATACATATCTCACGCAACACATCATAAATTTTATAAGGTTCTACGGCATCCAAAGGGCAGGAAAATTTGAAATATAATTTGTACCCTTCCAGCTCAATACTTGAAACAGTTAAGGGTGTGAAATTAAGTTGTGCAACCTGTCTCAATACCGGCACTTGTTTAGCATTTTCAATACTTAAGAAGGGTGCGTTTACTATAAAGTCTGTTGGTGTGATTTTCACATTTACTATTATCGAACCATGAGGTATATTATATTCTGTTCTTTCAGGATTGGCAAACTTTTTTTCTATATTCGAGTCAACATAATTAATACAATCCCTGACAGCATCCGCGTATTTACCATTATTATACTGACTCAATACTTTATCCCAGACTGTAACATCTATATTACTTTTTAAAGATCCTGCCAGTGTTCGCTGAAATGATAAATTATTTTGCATAAAGCTTATTAAAAGTCTAAAAATACCATTTTATTATTTTATTTTAATCAATGATGTTTTGGGCTTAAATGATTAATTTTGACTCAAATGATAAAAATCGTTATAGCAGACGCACAATATTTAATCCGTATTGGATTGGGTAATTTATTGTCTGAAAATAAAGATTTTAAAATCCTTGGCGAAGCTTCCAACTCTGCTGAATTAATCCGGTTAGTAAAACAACATAATCCTGAAGTTGTAATTTTTGATTATAACAGTTCATCTAATTTTTTGAAGGAAGATATTGAAATAATAAGGAAAGTATCGCCGATTACCAACTTCCTGATTATTTCTGCTGATGAATCAAAAACAAATATTTATAAAGCAATCGAATTAGGTGCGGTTAGTTTTTTAACTAAGGAATGTGATAAAGAGGAAATTGTAGGTGCTATTTATGCTACTGCAAAAGGCGAAAAATTCCTTTGTCACAAAGTAATCGATATCATCATCGAAAAACATATGCATTCCGATGATGATTATTGCAAAGCATTTAATTTGTCGCTGCGTGAAACGGAAATTATAAAACTGACTGCAAAAGGCTGGACTGCAAAAATTATAGCCGGACATCTGTTTCTAAGTACACACACTGTATATACGCACAAGAAAAACATCATGAAAAAGCTGAAAATCAATTCTTCCTCAGAAATGATTATTTACGCTATCCAAAATGGACTGATTACAAAAGAAGAAATGGCACAACAAGCCTAAACTCATTAATTTTAGGTAGCAGAATCACAAGATTAGTTATTGGTTCTTATTATCAATAAAAGTATTTTTGCAGCAATCCAATTATTTTTAATTAGTCTAAATAAGAATAAATGCAAAAATTTATACTTCTGGTAATCTTATCTATCTTTTCCCTTTCATTTATGCAATTACAAGCTCAAACTATTGATAGTGTTCAGCAAATAAATGAAATTGAAATTACATCATTTAAAACCATGAATGGTATTGGCCACATTAATGACTATAAAGACCAGATTATTTATGCGGGAAAAAAAACAGAAGTCTTGTTGATTGACAGTCTTGAAGCTAATAAAGCCATCAACAATACACGCCAGATTATAGGCAGGATTCCGGGCTTGAACATCATAGAAACTGAAAGCGGTGGTTTTACTGCAAATGGAATTGCGTTCAGAGGTTTAAATCCATATCAAAGTATTGAGACAAATACGCGTCAGAATAATTACAATATTTCAGCGGATATTTTTGGGTATAATGAAGCTTATTATTTGCCGCCGATGGAAGCAGTGAAAAGTATCACATTTGTACGCGGCGCTTCTTCCTTAGCATTTGGTCCTCAAATCGGCGGCATGATTAATTATGAATTGAAAGACAGTGAAAACAAACCTATCCGTTATTCCACTTCAAATACATTTGGAAATTTTGGTTTAATAAATACTTTTCATTCACTGGGCGGGAAATATAAAAAATTTAAATACTATGGTTTTGTTCAATACAGAAGACTGGAAGGCTGGAGACAAAACTCTGACCAGAAACAGTTATCTGGATTTGTTTCTGTGAAATATGAGCCGAACAGTAAATGGCAAATCGGATTAGAATATACCGCATTAAGAAATAAAATACATATGCCCGGCGGTTTAACCGATTCATTATTTAATGATAATCCTAAGCAATCGCCGACGGAAAGAAACTGGCTTGAAAGCCCCTGGAATATTTTAGCAATGAAAATCCGTTATCAAATCAATCCGAATACTTCTCTTGGATTAGTATCATCTTATTTGTTCAGTCAAAGAAATCTAATATGGAAAAATGAAGATAACTGGCCAAACCAGCCCGATACCATTACACCAAATTTCCAATATGTTTCAAGAGAATTAGAGCGTGAATATTTTAAAGGCACTACACACGAGCTGCGCTTTTTGCATAATTATAATTTAGGAAAATATCAGCACACATTAAGTGCTGGTGTACGTTTTGCATATTCCGACTTAGTAAGACAGGCTGGTGCTGAAGGAACGACAGGAACAAATTTTGATTTAAGCCAGTTAACTAACTGGGAAGTTAATCTGAGGTTTAAAACAATCAATTTTGCTTTGTTTGCAGAAAATACATTCAGGATTAAACAATTCAGTATCACACCCGGAATCAGGTATGAATTTTTAAGCACCCGTGCGGATGGTTATACAGGAAATGATGCGGAAGACAGTGATGATCCGTTCATCATCGTTGATAATCAAAAGTCAAAAAGAAATATTGTATTGGCAGGATTAGGAATGCAATACGACGTAAACTCAATGAGCAATATATATGCGAATTTCAATCAGTCTTTTCGTCCTGTTACTTATAGTGATTTAACGCCTTTCGGTTCCATTGCAAAAGTAGATCCGAAATTAAAAGACGCCAATGGCTATAATGTAGATTTAGGTTACAGAGGTTCTTATAAAACCATACTGAATTATGATGTAAGTTTTTTCTTCTTATATTATAATAATAAAATTGGATACGCCAGCAGAACTCAGGATACCATTACTTATTTATTCAGAACAAATACCGGCAGCAGCAGACATCTTGGGGCAGAGGCATATGTTGAATTTAATTTACTGGATGGTGCTGTCAAAACAAATAAATACGGAAAATTAAGTATCTATAATTCATTTGGTTTTGTAGACGCAAAATATGTAAGAGGTGAATTTAAAAATAAGGTGGTGGAATACGCACCCAAATTTATAAACAGAGTCGGATTGAATTACAGTATCAAAGGATTTGGATTCAATATGCAGTATTCATTCAACAGTAAATCTTACAGTGATGCGAGCAATGTAACCTATACGGCGGACGCATTAACAGGGCTAATTCCAAACTATGGCGTAATGGATATTTCAGCAAGCTACAAATGGAAAATGCTGCAGTTTAAAACCGGTATAAACAATGCTACCAATAAGAAATATTTCACTTTACGCACCGGTGAATATCCGGGACCGGGAATTATTCCGAGTACAGGAATTATGTTCTACGGTGGAATCAGCGCAACTTTTTAATGATAAAAAATCAAAAAACATAATGAAAAACTTACTCTTCATATTTATAGCAATCATTATTCTATCTTCTTTACTCTGTAAGATAAACAACGTTAATTGAAGTGAAATAGTTGCTTTTACTTGCAACAACTGCTATATTAGTATCCTGTATAGCAAATGAAAAAAGCATGTTTTATAATTGGTCTGTTTGCTATTATTTTAGTTAGCTGCAAACATTTTGATTCTTCAAAACCTTTCTATTATTCTTCCGAACAGGAATTCATAAATAATAATGACGGATTATCTGATTCTGCATTAATCGGTAAATTAATTTTCTTTGATACCACTTTATCTGAACCTGTTGGTATCAGTTGTGCTACTTGTCATTCACCAATGGCTGCATTTTCGGACCCCAGACACACTGCACTTTCATTAGGTACTACACGTCAGAGCGGCGTCAGAAATGCGAATGCAATCAGCTATATGACTTTTGCACCAAACAGAAGAACGGAATTAGTGCGTGGTATATGGGATGCGGTAGGTGGATTTTTCTGGGATGGAAAAGCAGAATTTTTAAATCAGCAGGCGTTATTTCCATTAATGAATTCTCATGAAATGAGCAATCCGAATTTCGGAATGGTTTCTACAAAGATAAAACATGCTTCATATTATCCGCAATTAGAAAAACTATTTGGAAAGTCTGCTTTAGCAGATAGTCAGACCATCGTATTTTATGCTGTCACTTGTTTGCAGGCGTTTGAACAATCTTACCAGGTGAATCCGTTTACCAGTAAATTTGATTTTTATCTGAAAGGAAAAGTCACTTTATCAGAACAGGAAATGCGCGGCATGAAATTATTCAATGATACATTAAAATCAAAATGTAGTTTTTGTCATTTAAGCACACCAACTAGTTATGCAAGTACGGATAAAATTGTATTCACGGATTACTCTTATGACAACATTGGCTTACCGGTAAATCCAAATTTTCCAAAAGCTCCTGTTGACAGCGGCTTATCAAAATTCGAAATGAATAATCCATTAGAAGTAGGTAGATTTAAAGCACCGACTTTGCGGAATGTAGAAAAAACTGCACCTTATATGCATTCTGGAATTTTTAATACCCTGGAAGAAGTGATGGAGTTTTATAACGAACGGGATATCAATCCCAAATTTGCGCATCCTGAAGTAACAAGCACGATAAACAAAGAAGATTTAGGAAATTTAAAATTGACAAAACAAGAAATAAATGATATTATTGTTTTTCTGAAAACATTGACCGACGGGTATAAACCACCTTTATCAACTAAAAATAAATAGCTTCTATGAAAAAGATAATCACCATCAGCATTCTTTCCTTAATTATTTTTGCTTGTTCACATAAAACAACCAGCTCTGTAACGACAACTGCAGGCAGAGAAAAAACAGAAAGTGCTACTGTTTCGCATGATCAATATTTAGAAGGCAAAGCTGTTTATGAAGTTAAATGCAGCACTTGCCATAAATTAAAAAATCCTGCACGTGGTACTATGGAAAAATGGTACGGATGGATTGAAAGAATGGCTCCGAAAGCAAAATTGACGGATGTAGAAAAAACACAGGTTACAAATTATATTTCTGTAAATGCACTGCCTAACTAATTCTCACTACAAAAAAAATTAAACAAATAGAAAAAAAGAAAAATTCTATAAAAAGAATTTTTCTTTTTCTATGAAGTCTACATCGTAGCAATAAGTTTGTTGGCAATAATAATCTTGAAAGGAACAGATTAGATAGAAATTCTGCGAATTATTTTAGCTTAAAGTATGTATCTATGTGTTTAAAACTAAACAATCCAGGTGGTCAGACCTTCTGTAGTTAAATTATAAGGCATTACCTTCCCACCTAATTTATTGAGTTGTTCAATCAATTTATATTTATGAATATAAGGTGCGTAGAAAATCATAAAACCGCCGCCGCCTGCACCGGAAATTTTTCCGCCTGTCGCTCCGCTCTCTAATGCAGTCTTGTAAATAGCATCAATGGAAGAATTAGAAATACCGTCCGCCATTTGTTTTTTATGCATCCAGCCATCGTGCAGAATTTTACCAATGTTATCTACTTCTCCTTTTAGAATTGCTTCTTTCATCAAAACACTTTGCTCTTTCAACTGATGCATCGCGTCAATTGAAGAAGTTTTTTTTGCGTTTACATTATCGGTTTGTTCCTGAATGATTTTTGATGACAGACGAGATGTCTGCGTATAAAACAAAACTAAATTATGTTCCAGTTCGTGTAAGAATTTTGACTTGATGCGTAATGGATTTACAATCACTTTATCACTGGCGTAAAATTCCATATAATTTATACCGCCGAAAGTTGCTGCATATTGGTCTTGTTTCCCACCCGCCATTTTCAAATCTTCACGCTCTATTAAATAAGCTAAATGAGCAATATCATATTCACCTAAGGGCAATTTCAGCCATTCTACAAATGCGCCCAAAATTGCTACAACTAATGTTGACGATGAACCCAAACCAGAACCCGGAGGCGCATCTACATAAGTATTGATTTCAAACGATAATGGTTTTTTGATAAAATCTTTTACGATACGATTGTATACACCTTTTATTAAATCCAGTTTCCCGTCAATGACTAATTCTTCTTCGCTCTTCAATTCCACAATTTCATTTCTGTCAATAGCATTGATAATTATTTTCCCGTCTTCTCTAGGTTTGATGGAAGTATAAGCATATAAACTTAAGGTTGCATTTAAAATAGCGCCGCCATAAATATCAGAATACGGAGAAACATCGGTGCCACCACCGGCTAAACCGATACGTAAAGGTGCTTTTGAACGAATAATCATATACAAATGTACGATTTACGATTTACGATTACGATTTTTTAAACCAAACTCTTTACTTTTTCTACCATTACATTCCAGGAATATTTTTTCTTTTCTTCTAAAATATTCTGGACAAACTCAGGTTCTTTGTTTTCATTATAGAATTTAAGAATGGCGATTGCCACTTCTTTTTCGTTTGGTTCTACTACAAAACCAACTTTGTTATTCGGCACAATTTCGGGTAAGCCTCCTACATTAGTAACCAGCATTGGTTTATTGAAATGATAACAAATTTGCGTCACACCGCTTTGTGTAGCATGTTTGTAGGGCTGCACAATTATATCCGCTGCACAAAAATAGTTCACAACTTCGTTATCCGGAATGAAACGTGTATGCAATTCCAGTTTATCTTTTAAATTTAAATCCTGTATCAGTTTTTCATATTCTTCTTTGTTGGAATAATATTCTCCGGCAACAATCAATTGTATATCAGAATTTTTCAATGCATCTGTTGCCATTGCTTTTAGTAAAATATCCAATCCTTTATAATCCCGAATCAGTCCAAAAAATAAAATGTACTTTTTAGATGCATCTAAATTTAATTGCTGTAGGGCATATTGTTTTGAAATAGCTGCTCCGTAATTATCAAATAAAGGATGAGGATTCAGCAGTCTCGGTTTTTGTTTATCAAAAACACTTAAGTCATTGTAAACAGAATCGCTCATGGCAATAAATCCATCTACGCTATTCACAAAATATTGTGTTAAGAAAGTATCGCCGATTCTTTTTTCGTGCGGAATAATATTGTCTAAGATGGAAATGATTTTAGTATGTTTGTTTCGCTTTACAATTCTGCAAATCGTTCCCAGACAGGGTGCCATGAACGGAAGCCAAAATTTTACCACTATTATATCCGGGTTTTGTTTTTTTATTTTCAGTCCAACTTTTATCCAGTTAAACGGATTAACAGAATTTACAGAAACATTAATAACTAAATCTGTTGGCTTTGGTAAAGAAGAATATTGTGTGGTTCCGGGAAATAAAAATTCGGGATATTGTAAGGAAAATGTTTCTATTGTAACATCGTCCTTTTCTTGCAGAAATTCTTTAGCCAAACGTTCATTATACGCCGCCAAACCGCCGCGCAACGGATGCGCCGAACCAAGAATAACTACTTTCATGCTAAAATAAATTCCACTATTTTATCGCCAACCTGCGAGGTTGAATATTTTCCGTTATTAATATCTTCCGTTACAAAATTTTCATTCATCGCTTTTTCAACTGCATTTACAATTGCCTTACTTTCTTTCAATAAACCAAAACTGTATTCCAGCAACATAGCTGCGGAGAGGATAGTTGCCATTGGATTAGCGATATTTTTTCCTGCTGCCTGCGGATAGGAACCGTGAATGGGTTCATACAATGCAATCTTCTCACCAATTGATGCAGATGGCAGAACACCTAAACTGCCTGCAATTACAGATGCTTCATCACTGATGATATCACCGAATAAATTTTCGGTCAATATCACATCAAACTTGGTTGGTTTGGTAATTATTTCCATTGCAGCGCTATCAATATAATTACATTCCAGTTCTATATCGGGAAATTGTTTAGCATATTCTGTTACTGTTTCACGCCATAAGCGTGAGGTTGCCAATACATTTGCTTTATCTAATAAGGTAACTTTTTTCTTTCTGTTTTTTGCAAACTGAAATGCTTTTTCTGTAATACGTAAAATTTCTTCTTTTGAATAAACACATGTATCGTATGCAATGGTCTGGTCTTCACTTCTGCCGCGTGGTTTGCCAAAATAAATACCTGAAATCAATTCTCGTATCACTATAAAATCCACCCCTTTTATCCTATCATTTTTTAAAGGAGAGGCGTCTAACAAGGCGTCATAACTTTTTACCGGACGAATATTTGCATACAAACCTAAATTACTGCGCATCTTAAGCAGCCCTTGCTCCGGACGAATTTTTGCGGAAGGATCATTGTCATATTTTGGGTCGCCTATAGCACCAAATAAGATTGCATCACTATTTAAGCATAATTCGTGCGTTTCCTCCGGATATGGATTGCACGTTTTGTCAATTGCAGCAGCACCAATCAAGCCGTAATTATATTCAAACTGATGCTGATGTTTTTTTTCGATAGCTTTTAATACTTTTACTGCCTGTTCTATAATTTCAGGACCAATGCCGTCGCCGGGTAAGATTGCAAGCTTTTTATTCATGTTTTATTTTTATTATTTTTAATGGCGCACATGGAATATCCAAATAATCGTTCGCGGTTAGTGTACTTGATACTGTAGATATTTCATATTCCAAAAATAAAGAAGATTAAAGTATAAATTATATGTATTGTGTTATTAAATTTATATAGATGAATTAATGCAAAGTAGGATTTCTATATTATTTCTGATATTGTTGATGAATAAATTTTCATTTGCCACACCTGTCTATGACATTCCACTGGAACAGGCGATAAAAGACGAAAAATATCTTACAGCATTTAAATTACTAAATGTCGGGTTTAAGAAATCAGCTTCCCTGCATTCTGATACTCTTTCCTATTATTTATATCAAACAACTGAATGTCTTTTCAAAATAAGAAACATCAGGAATTTAGAAATTCTATTACAATTATGTGAAACAAATAAGGATTGGCTTAACGCTTATTACCAGGAAAAGATAAATGTTATCAGGGCAAATTACTGGAAAGAAAAAGGTGATTTAGGCAAAGTCGATATGCTTTTAAATACAGCCATTGTTAATTGTAATTATCCTGATGTTAAAGCAGATTATGTGCTTTTACTGGCTTCTTTAAATTTAATGAAAGGCAATACGGATATTTCAGAAAAATTATATAGGCAGGTTTATTATTACTCAAAAAATGACACTCAACAAATAGCTTGTGCTTGTAATGGAATTGGTGCTTGTTTTGCTTATGCCAGCAAGTATGATTCAGCACAATATTATTACAATAAAGCAGTGAAACTTTATGAAATGTATTTAGGCAGATGGAATACTAAAACAGCGCAAGTCAATTATAATCTTGCCCTGATTGAAAATAAGCATGGTGATTATGTATCTGCAGAAAAAATGATTCGGGATGTATTAATGATATATCAATCAAAATTAGGTGAAAAACACATCAGAACTGCCGAAGCATATGGTGAACTCGGAAGCATCTATATGTTACAAGATAATTTGGACAAAGCGCTGTATTATGTTATCAAAGAAAGAGATATTTTATCGTTATTATATAACAATAAGCATCCCGACATTGCTTATAGTTGTCTGAACTTAGGTAAGATATATTTTTATCTGAATGATTTAGCAAATGCAGAACTGCAACTCAAAAATGGCATTGAATTATTATCAGGTTTAAATGCGGTCAACAGTTATACATATACTCAATTAATAATTGAACTTTCCAGAGTGCTGAATAAGAAAAAAGAATATGCAGCTTCTACTGCGTTGTTAAAGAAATTATTGAATGACCCGGAAATGGAAGATGAATTCAAGGCAGATATTTATCTGCAATCAGGTGAAAATTATTTAGCGAGTAACGATCCTGCAAAGGCTGAAACATATTTTGAATTGGCAAATAAAATATACATTGATGTCTACGGCGAAAAAAATGTGTATTCAACTGATGCTTTAATTGGAATTTCTAATTGTTATCTGCAAAATAAAGATTTTATAAAAGCCAATGAATTTGCATATCTGGCATCCCAAAAAACAATTCTAAATAATAAGATTATTTTTCCTTACGATCACTGGGAATGCCGTTTACAGGAATTGATTTGTAAAAAAGAATTATACAATCATCATCTGCTGGTTCATGAAAATATTGAATCAGATATATCAACTATTAAAAATGTCTTAGCAGAAGCAAATCGAATTAGGCAAACTTATTATTCGAATGTCAGTCAAATTTATTATACTGAAAAGATGGCTGAACTTAACCAGTTAGGAATTTATTTTCTGACTCATTTTTATAAAAAAATAGATTTATTCTTCCTGAATAATTTGTTGTTTTTTGCTGAAAATAATAAAGCTAATTTATTAAGAAATAAAATCACCAATAATATCTCTAATGAAATACTACCTCAAGACGTACAAGATGAATCATCTGCAATTATTGGAAAACTAAATCACTTTACATCTTTAAATGAAAATCAGGAAAAACCAGACTTTGACATCAATGACTCCATTTTATTCTATCAAAATAAGTATGAATTATTTACAAAATCTATTGAAAAACAATATCCGAAAATCTATCGGTTAAAATATGGTAAAAAGCCGTTAACAGTTCAGCAAATCCAGATTAAATTGCCTAAGAAATATTCTTTCCTGGAATATTGTAATGATAATGAGAATTATTACTGCATAGCTATTTCAAAAAACAGTATTACTTATAAAATATGCGGCAATAAAACCAAGATTGATTCACTAATCAATCAGCACCAGATTTCTATTATTAATAAAAAATTCAATGTAGATATTAGTCAACAACTGCACTCTTATTTACTTCCGAAATTATTATTGCTACATCTTCTTATTTCAGCAGACGACAAAATTCACTGTGTTGCTTTTGATGCGCTCACTTTATCCCGGAACACGGCTGACTATTTAATTTATAATTACAGCACTCAATACGCTTTTTCCATCAACACTTATTTTAATCATCAGCCTTTTATAAAAAATAAAACTGTTGCAGCTTTTTATCCTGATTTCACAAATACTCAATATGCAGTTCTGAACAACCAGAAAGAGCATGATGCATTAAAATTATTTCCAAATTACAATGTCTATTATAAAGAAAATGCCCGCAAAGATAATTTCATTACACAGTGCAATTTTGCAGGAATTATTCATGTTTCTTCGCATTTGATTATCGATACGACTGCTCCATTAAAATCATTTCTGGTTTTTCAGCCAGGCAGCAACTATACACTTTCAATAAATGATATCTGGAAATTAAATACTAATTGTCAGTTGATAACACTGGCGTCTTGTCAGAGTAATTTTGGGAAAACACAATGCGGTGAAGGCGTGCAGAATTTTGCATGGGCTTTTCATTATGCCGGTGCACGTAATATTTTATCTACACAATGGAATGCATCTGACAAATCAACTTCCGGTATTATTAGTAATTTTTATAAAAACTTAAACCTGGGGAAATCCAAAGAGGAAGCATTACAACTGGCCAAAATAAATTACCTGAACATGACAGATGCAGTTGGCGCTCAGCCATTCTTTTGGGCAAACTTTAGCTTATTCGTGGATGAAACACCTATTCACATTGCACCAAATTTTCTTTCGAGATTCTGGTGGATGCCTGTGGTTTTTTTATTCTTGTTTTTTATCAGTATTTTAACCTACCAAAAAGTATACCTGAAAATTATACAGAATAATGCCTGATATCTGCTATAAAAATTTTAAATTTAAGCTATGTTATTGCCTTTAGAATATCATTTTCCTGACAATACAATTCCGGCAAAACGACTGGATAAATTATTGGCTACAGGTTATTTCCGAACCGGCAATTATCTCATGCGTACACGTGTGCTATATTTTAACGATGAAATATTGAATACACTTCATATCCGTATTCATTTGCAGGAGCATCAGTTTTCAAAAAGCTTGAGGAAAATATTGAGGATAAACAACGGGAAATTCACATATAATATTCAGCCTTTTAATATTACTATAGAAAAAGAATTATTGTATAAAGAACACAGAAAAAGATTTAAAGGAAATGCATCTTCCAGTCTTTCAGGTTTCATGTATGATAATTACAACAAAAATATTTTCAACACATTTGAAATCAACATCTATGATGAAGGCAAATTAATCGGCTATAGTTTTTTTGATGTGGGCATCACAAGTATGGCAAGCATCATTGGTATTTTTGACCAAAATTATTCTAATTACAGTTTAGGAATTTATACGATGTTGCTTGAAATGGAATACGCGAAGTCCATGCAGTTCAAATATTATTATCCGGGTTATGTAGCGTATGAACCATCGCAGTTTAATTATAAATTACGTTTGGCAGATAGTTTCGAATTCTACGATTGGTACAGTAAACGTTGGATTTCTTTTGAAAAACGCAATAAGAAAACCAAGGTAAATGATTTCTTTAATGAAAAAATGAAGCTCGCCAAAACCTGGCTGGATACTTTCAAGTTACCGTATAAAGAAATATTCTATCCGTATTTTTATATGGGTAGCATGTATCCAAAATCTGATTGTGTAAAAGGCGTACATCATTTACAAATCCAGGATTTTGATATCGAGGGTTTGTATTACATCGTTGAATTTCATCCTGAAAAAATGGAATTGATGTTAAGCGGCGTCACCGTACATAAATACCAGTTTGAAGAATACATTGATTTTTCAGAGACATACGATAATAAAAAATGGAAACGTGTTTTATTATATCTGCATCCGACTATCATCGTTAAAAATGAATACGAATTATATGCAGGTTATATTTTTCTCCAAGATTTGTTCAAGCAGCATCTTTTACCACCGCCATTGCCCAATACTGAATTTCAAAATCCGAATTTAAACAGATAATTTTCTTATCTTCACGCATGGACCTGATGCAGATTATTCCAACCGCGCAGCGTGTTTTAAAACATTATAATATTACCTTTCTTACGCCGAAAGAATGGGCTACGCTTATTCAGTATGGCTCATTGAAATCATACAAGAAAGGAGAAAATTTTATCACTGCAAATCAAGTCAACACAAAAATTGCTTTTATCCTTAAAGGTGGGTTTAGATTTTTTTATGATAAGAATGATAATGAAATTACCTGTTTATTAGCTTTTGAAAACGGGCTTATTGGCAGCTTTGAATCTAATATTTTAAAACAGCCATGCACACAAACCATTCAGGCAATTGAAGATGCAGAGCTTTTTATAATTGATTATAAAGACTTAGAAAACCTATATGATAAAAGTCCGAAATTCGAGCGCGTGGGAAGGCTGATACTGGAATATTATCTGGCCTTTTTACAACAACGCATCACTTCTTATTTATTAGATACGCCGGAAGAACGCTACATGCGTCTTATTCGCGAAACGCCTGATTTATTAAACAGGGTTCCATTGCAATACATTGCTTCTTATATTGGTGTAACACCAGTCTCCTTAAGCAGAATACGAAAACGTATTTTGAAGAAATAAATTATTTATTCTTTTTTATAATGGGCTCATATTTCCTATTTTTTATAATAGGTTCGTTGCGTGTTCGTTTAATTATTTTTTCTTCTTTAGGTTTTCCCAATAATCCTTTATTCGGATCATAGTTTGGATTTGTTACTTTATTTTTAATTATTGGTTTCGTTGTAGTTTTGTTTCCATCAGCAAAAACGTTTACTGTAAATAATAAAATAATTGCAATAACTATATTTTTCATAAGCTTCTATTTTATACTAAGTTCGGCAAATAATTGAATAATTGTACGGATTAAAATAAAAAAAGCGAAGATCGTGTCTCCGCTTTTACTGCTGTGTTTAATATTATTTATAGTATTCCGCTTT
Source organism: Sphingobacteriales bacterium (assembly GCA_043757615.1). Lineage (GTDB taxonomy): Bacteria > Bacteroidota > Bacteroidia > Chitinophagales > JADIYW01 > JADJSS01. Next base: position 22,897 of record JAYVPA010000007.1, read on the forward strand.
AGTATATTTTTTCGGTACATATTTTCTGTTGAAAAGCGGTTCTCTATTTCTGTTTAAGAAAGACTCACCTTGTTGTCTGTTTCTGTTGATTAACGGAGTTGAACGAACGCTCAGTAATTTTTTGTTTGGGTCAAAATTCGGGTTGACTTGTTTTGACGCAGTTGGCTGGCTTTTCTTTGTGTAAGAGCTTCCTGCGTGTGCAAAATTTGCAGTTGTTACAATCATGATGATGATTATTGCTGTTGTTCTGATGATGTTTGTTGATGTTTGCATTGTTGTTATTTTTAAATGTTTATAATTGTTTTATTTGATAGTGTAAAGATAGGCCGGGTATTGTCCGTACACTTCAAGGTAAAACACGATTATAAAAACTCAGGGTTTTCCTTAGGTATCATGTCGGTTGCTGAGAAACCAATCGATAATTATGATATAATGGGATAGTTTGTATCCTAATATGGGATAGTTATTATGATAAATTAGGATAGTTACTATGATATTATGGGGTAGTTACTATCCCTTTTTATGATAGATTATAGGATATGATAGGATAGTTTGTATCCTATCATGGGATAGTTACTATCCTATTTATTGCCAGTGTCTCATAAAACCTGATAGTAGGCTGTGTTTCGGTTGGTGAGACACCAACCGATAGAATAAAACACGATTATAAAAAACTCAGGGTTTCTCTTAGGCTGTCAAGGCTGACAGATTTAAATCATTTTATAAATTCTTTCTTGTATTTATCGTTACGAGGATAAATAAAATGGGCAGGGTAGCTTAGATGAATATCATTTCCACTATATAACACAGATATTAAATCGTTGATTTCAATATGTTCGTCATTTTTAATCCTGAATTCTGGAAATTGTCCTCTGTAATAAGCTTTATGCTCTTTCACATAGTAATCATATTCATAGTAGGTGTAATCATTTCCATCTGCACCTGAAGTGCATTTCCTGAGAATATATGCATTTGTCAATATTCCATTCTTTGTCAATTCTCGCTGCCGCTTGTCATATTGAGTACGGTTAATGAAATACAGCGCGACAACAACCACGATGACCACTATTATAAAGTAGTTTTGTTTTATAATGGACATAATTTTCAATATATTAGATTAAACCTCCACACTATTATTCCTAGATACTTCGCCTAAGAAAGTGCCGGCTTCCGTCATGGTGCGTTTACCCGTGGCAAAGTCTACGCTTACCAACCCAAATCTATAATATTGACCGATATTCCATTCGTGGTTGTCCATGGAGCTCCAGTGAAAATAACCTTGTATCGGAATACCGTCCTGTTGTGCTTTGTGTACCCAACCCAGGTATTCTTTAATACTTTCAATCCTGAATTTCGGATCGTGCGTACACACGCCGCTTTCCGTAATGATGATCGGTTTTTTCGTTTTTTTCCAGTAACGATGGAAGACATCATAAAATCCTTTCGGGTCGTATTCCCACATCAGGTCTGTTCTTCTACCCAATTTCTTTAATTGGTCTGCATGATTCATATTATCCAACGGCAGCGGACGAAACGACATTTTTGCATAATAACTCAATCCCTGGAAATCCTGTTTTAAAAAATGATTATGGCAATAATCCATAAACCACCAGTCGGCTATTTTTGCAAAAATATGTCCTGGAAAAATTTCCCCCTTAAACTGTACCGTATTAAAAGAAATGCCAATCAGTGCTTTCGATTTCTGTTTAATGATATCGTATGCTTCTTCATGTGCCCTGCTGAGTTCTTTCAGCACTCTTCTCGCCAGAAATAATTTACCTTTTTTAAACGGCGGAAATTCACCTGTTATCCAGCCGTTGGAAACATAAACATTTGGTTCGTTAAACGTATTCCAGGTATCCACCAAATGTCCGAAAGTATCAACGGTTTTTTGTACAAAATCCAACCACATTTTCCTGTTGCCTTCTTTCTCCCAACTACCTTCTTTTTCAAACCACAATGGATTCGTAAAATGGTGCAGCACGAGCATTATGTGTTTCCCGCGGCGTTTCAATTCTTCCATGAATTTCAAATACGCATTCACTTCTTTTTGGTCAAATGCTGCATATGGTGATTTCTGTAATTTTCCCCAGTCATGACTCATACGATACCCGTTGCTGATCTGGCAGATATATTCCAGGTCTTCATCGCGGTGCAGATCGTGCTGCGAACATTGATCGAATGTTGTGCCGTCTTTACATTTCAAACCCTTCCAGTTATTTTCTGATGCTGTTTCAATCTGGTAGGCAGCAGTAGAGGTACCCCAAATAAATCCTTCCGGAAATTGTAGTTTCATATGATAGTTATTAGTCAATGATCAATAGTCAATAGTGTAACACACTATCAGCCTTCAATGGACTAAGACCATCGACTATCAACCTCAAACAAATATAAGAAAACTATTTGCCGTTAAAATATTTTATCTTAGTAATCTGAATAATGACACTGAATTCTACCCATACAAATCGTGTAAAAGTTTTTAATAAAAAGAACTTGCTTGAAATCCGTATCCCTCTGAAAAAAAATACGAAGGCTTTAATCATGATGATTGCTGCCACTTTACTTTGGATTATCGGCTTGTTTATATTGGTGGGCATTACTTTACATCTTCAGTATTTCTGGTTTAAAGCAGGATTGATCTTATCCATTTTAGGCTGGTTTGCATTAGGCATGGCAGGTGCGAGTTTTTTTATATGGTTGTTCTTTGGACGCGAACGGATTTTAGTGAATAAGGAATATTTTATTACAGACAAACCGCTTGTGTTTTTTTATAGAAGAAATTTTTACGATATCCGGTCCGTTTCAAATATCAGAACTGATATTGAGATTTTTAAAGCGAATAGAAACGGTGAGTGGAAAGATGAAATCAGGACGGTTATCAAATTTGATACCGCCACTAAATTAGTAACATTTGCACGTGGCATTGCCAGAGAAGAAGCTGAGTTTATTTTATTGCAGCTTGCAAAATCATCTTATCTTAAAACGGAACAATTTGCTGTAGAGCAAAGTTTAGTTCAATAATTCCTTACCTGTTTGATTTATAACCTGTAGTTTGATTTCTGCTGGTTTATCTTTTTTTGCTTTATCACCAAAATAATAATTCAGGTTTCTAACGACTTGTTTTGCTCCTAATCTATTATAATCGGATTCTTCATACTTATTGATATCATTCAAGAATAAAATTCCTTTTTGTAATACATCGTTATCTGCAATCTCAAGATATTCACCGAAGGACTTGAAATTAGAGTAAAATGTTCTTGCTGTATTTAACCAAATCGCTTTCTTGAAGAATTCTAATTTATTTGCGGAAGAATCTTTATATATCTTCGCAATTGCCATCATCAGGTCAGGGCTTTCCGTAACAGATAATTTTGTTGCATACTCATATGCTTTTGATTTATTGTAAACGTTCAGATTGTTTAAGGCAGCACTCAAACATAGAAAAGAGGAATCTCTAACCAATACATTTTCCAGAATCTGCACACTCTTGTCTTTTTCGATTCTGCTTATTTTATTGATTGCTTTCTCACGTACCAGAGATTGTGCATCTGTATTGATAATATTTTGTATCGCTAATGAAAGCTGTGCTCTGTTTTTAACAAATTTATCTATTTCAATAGCATCAATAGCCTCCATTCTTATGAATCTATTCTTATCCTGCAAAGATTTTAAAAGCAGATTCTGAACAACTTCATTCTCTTTTTGATGATATGACAAAGCTCTTATGGCCTCCAGTCTGTCTACATATAAAGGCGCGTTGTTATATTTAAAAATATTTTCCGCTTCACTTAAATCTTCTGTTTTTTCGCATAATAATACTTTGTCTGCATCAAAATTTACCAGTTGCGGTGCAGAAGCTGCAGGAAAATAAAATGTATTTACTCTGTCATTGATGTCAATGACTTTTGTTTCTTTCTTACCATTGATATAAATATCTACTTTGGTTGGAATGCGGTAAGTAGTAAGTGCATCTGCATCGCGTTGTGCCTGACGAACCGTTAGTTCAATAGTTTTATTTTTCTCATCGTACTTATGTGTAATCTCAAAAAAAGGATGACCTTTGCTCAGCCACCACTGACTAAAAAACCAGTTCAAATCCTGACCGGTTACTTCCTCAAACGTTTTACGTAAATCAGATAATTCCGCGTTTTTAAATTTGTTTTCTGTCAGGTATTTATTCAGGGATTTATAGAATGCATCATCGCCCACATAATTGTTCAGCATATTCAACACGGCTCCACCTTTCTCATATCTGATGTCATCAAAAATATCATGCGGACTATCATAATAATAATTTACAATCGGTTCATTCTTAAACTTTGAAGAACGGATATATTTCTGCGTTGCCTTATATCTGTATGCATCGCCTTCTTCCTTACCATTTTTATGCGTATACCATAAATACTCAGAATAGTCTGCCATCGATTCATTCAGTGTCAGGTTTGCCCATGATTCCGCAGTTACTAAATCGCCAAACCACTGGTGAAATAATTCATGAGAAATAATCCAGTCAAAATCACCGTCAATCAATTGCTGACGATTGCACAATAATTTTTCATAATAAATAATGGCGGAAGAATTTTCCATAGCGCCCGCAGTATAATCATATGCTATGATATTTGACATTTTATCCCAGGCAAAATCCACACCTAATTTTTGCGAGAAATATTCCATCATTTCAGGCATGCGCCTAAAAATCTCGGCAATATCTTTTTTATATTTCGGAAATGTATAAGTATTAACTTCTTTATCGCGCCATTTATCCTTGCTTATATAATAATCGCCAATGTCCAGGAAAAATAAATATGGTGAATGTGGTTTGTCTTGTTTCCAATGGTCGGTTTTTGTACCATCCTCGTTATCTTTTGTATCCAGCAATAATCCGTTTGATAAAGAAACTAGGTTTTTATCCAATGTCACAAAAACTTCTTCCGTCGTCTTTTGGTTCATTGATTCAATCGTGGGAAACCAACAGGAAGATGCTTCTTCTTCACCCTGCGACCACATGTGCATTGGCTTGTATGGATTTTTATCTTCTACATCAATGAAATACATACCACGGCCCACTTCTACTTGCAAACTATCCACTTTGTATGGCTGTGCCACGTAATCAATCAGTACATCAATCTGGTCATTTCTGGTATAATATTTTTCAAGATTTATTTTCAGCTGAAATGTATCATACGTATAATTCAGTTTCCTGTTTCCTGATGCTGTCTTTAATTCCACAGAATTTATTTTCATAAACTTTGCATCCAGTATTAATTTATTCTGATCATAAAAATGCGGCTTAAGGCTCAACTCTGCTTTTCCGTAAATTATCTTGTCTTTAAAAACAGGTTTTACAGTAAGTTTTGTACTTAATAAATCAAAATATTTCTGGTAAGAACCTTTATAACTTGTAATTAAATTCTGGGGAGTAATTACTATTTCTTCTAATTGTTTAGGATTCTTTTTTTTACCAATTTTCTTTGGTGGTTTTGCAGCTAATGATATGAAAATCAACAAAATATATAACAATAAACAATTTCTATGCATTTGTACTTATTAACATCGTTTGAAAAAGTAAAGATAATCAATAATAGCTAATTACTTAATATCGTGTTGTAATAAAGAAAAACAGGAATAGCCAATTTATATTAGTTGTCCAAAATCAAAAATTATTACACTTTTCGTTCAATCTGTCAGACTAATTTATAGCAAACAATACGCAAATGAAGTACAAAGTTTTTTACAAGGAAGATAAATCACATGAAATTGAACTGGAGAATCAGCAAATAAAAATCGATGGTAAGCTTACTGAAATCGACCTCGTAAAATTACTCGACAATAAATTTCATATCCTTGAAAATCACAAATCGTATAATCTGGAAATCATTCACGCCGACTATAATTTGAAACGGTTTTCGATAAAAGTAAATAACAATATTTACGATTTAAATCTTCAAACTGAGTTAGACATGCTGTTGGATAAAATGGGTATGTCTGCATCATCTGATGAAAAAATGGACAGCGTGAAAGCTCCGATGCCGGGTTTGGTTTTAGATGTTTTGGTAGAAAATGGACAAGCCGTTAACAAAGGCGATAATTTATTGATTTTAGAAGCAATGAAAATGGAAAACATTATCAAAGCAAGCGGAAATGGAGTAGTGAAAAGCATTCATGTCAACAAGAAAGATGCCGTAGAAAAAAATCAGCTGTTGATTGAAATGGAATAGATAACAGTGATGAGTGATGAGTTATAAGTTATGAGTAAAAATAATTTTGTAATTCTCAACTCATAATTCTCAACTCATAATTATACTACATGCATTTAGTTTCTCTTGATTTAGAAAAATATATAGAACAACATACTACTGACGAAAGTGATGCCTTGCAGCAATTGAATCGTAAAACACAATCAGATGTGTTATTACCGCAAATGCTGAGCGGAAAAGTACAAGGACAATTTTTGAAATTTATTTCTCAAATGTTGCAGCCAAACCGTGTGCTCGAAATCGGAACATACACAGGCTACTCCGCCATTTGTCTTGCAGCGGGTTTAACAGAAACCGGAAAATTGTACACCATAGACATCAATGAGGAATTAGAAGATATTGTAAAAATGTATGTAGAGAAAGAAGGACTGCAAAATAAGATTGTGCAAATAATAGGTGATGCAACTAAAGAAATAAATAATCTCGATGAAACATTTGATATAGTGTTCATTGATGCTGACAAACAAAACTACAGCTTGTATTATGATTTAGTAATTGATAAAGTACGCAGCGGTGGATTTATCCTGGCAGATAATGTATTGTGGAGCGGGAAAATTATTGACGAAAAGAAAGATAAGGACACTCAGAAATTAGCAGAATTTAACGACAAGGTGCAGCAAGATTATCGCGTGGAAAACGTTATTGTTTCTATACGTGATGGCATTATGATGGCCAGAAAAAAATAACAAAAACAAGAAATGAAGAAAATTTTATCATACACATTTATTGCTTATTACTTATTACTTACGACTTCTGCTCGTGCACAAAAAGTTGATACCGCTGCAATTGTTGCATACATTAATCTGTACAAAGACATTGCTATTTCAGAAATGAATCGCGTTGGAATTCCGGCAAGTATTACGCTTGCGCAAGGTATACATGAAAGCGGTTGGGGAAGAAGTTATTTATCCCAGAACACCAATAATCATTTTGGTATAAAGTGCAAGGAAGAATGGACCGGAAAAACTTTTAAATATACGGATGATGCGCCGAATGAATGCTTTCGGGTGTATGATAAAGTAGAAGATTCTTATAAAGATCATTCTGATTTTTTGAAAAACAGACCGCGTTATGCTACTTTGTTTTTGCTGGATAAAAATGATTACAAAGGCTGGGCGTACGGATTAAAAAAAGCCGGATATGCAACAAATCCTGCGTATCCGCAAATTTTGATAAAGATGATTGATGATTTCCAGTTGCATGCATTTGACATCGGACAAAATCCTGTTTATGTAAATACGCAGGCAAATACTACTATTCCTGTAAAACAAGAAATACAGGAAGAAGATGAGAAAGATTATAATGTTACCGACAGTATGGATGTTGCGGCTAAGTTAAATGGAGAAGAAAGAAAAATAGAAATAGTAAAACCTGTCATTCCCACTTCTCCTCAGCGGTCTGTTATTACACAAAAAAAGCTCAATAAAAGTATTTTCAAAGTCAATAATTGTAAAGCTGTAAAAATCTATATAAACAAAGGTGAAACCTTGGATTTGATTGGAAACGTATTAAATATTGAGAAAGAAGATTTACTGACCTACAATGATATTGCGGATGACTCGCAGATAAAAGACGGGCAAATTATTTTTATTCAGAAAAAAAAGAAATCAAATAAAGAAAGAACGTATAAAGTAAAAGCCGACGATAATATCTGGAGCATTTCACAAAAAAAAGGTATCCGTTTAGCTTCCTTATTAAAAATGAATAAATTAGAATCTGGTGAAGAACCTGCTGCAAGAGAAGCTATCAGCTTAAAAGGAAAAGTACATGAAAAGCCTGCGCTGCGACCTGCTAATGCAACAAAACCACTACCCACTAAAGGGGCACAGGAAAGCACTAAGTCCTCATCAGGGGATTTAGGGGTTGTTCGCGCGAATGACACGGTTTATCCTCCTATACAGGAAACATCAAAATTATCTGTCGACAGCAATAAAATTTTAGGATGGGAAAGTGAAACTAAATTACTGGAAAACCCTGCAATTACTGCTTATACTACAAAAGATACAAGCGTAAAAATAAAAGTTGCGGAGATAAAAAATCTTCCGACAATTGCTGACGTTCCTGTTGTTTCAATAACAGAAAAAAATGTAACAATAGAAAAAACCACACCCACTGTTTATCCAACATCTATCGATTACAGTAAACTGCCGAAAAGCAAAACCGGCATACATACTGTTATAAAAGGTGACACTATGTATAACATCTGCAAACGCTATAATATTTCTATTGCACAAATTACGGAATGGAATAATTTATCCGACCAAAGCGTTAAATTAGGGCAGGTTTTAAAAATTCAACCTTGACAATTGTTATAATTTTCAAAAAGTAAAGTAAAAAAATTTGCGTTCATCGCGTCTTAGCGTGAAAAAATATTAACATGCAAACCATCCATATCAAAGACAAACTCTTTCATCAGTATATTACTGAAGATGAAATTCAGGCACGCATCAAAACAATTGTTGTTGAACTTTCAGAAAAATTTCAGGATAAAGACCCTGTATTTGTTGTGGTTTTGCGTGGTGCATTTATGTTTGCCTCCGATATTCTGAAAAGATTTAATCATCCCTGCGAAATTGAATTTGTAAAACTGTCTTCTTATACCGGCATGCAGTCCAGCGGAAAAATAAATGTCAGTTTACCACTGAAAGAAGAAGTGGTAAAAGACCGTGACATAATTATCTTAGAAGATATTGTTGACTCCGGATTGACGATGGATTTTTTTATACATTATGTGAATGGCATGGAACCGCGTTCCGTTTCATTGGTTTCCTTTTTATATAAACCTGAAAATCTCAAGAAAGAAATAAACATTGACATCGTAGGATTTACGATTCCTGATTTATTTGTAGTCGGCTACGGTTTAGACTTCGATGGTGAAGGCAGAAACCTGAGTGCGGTGTATCAGTTGGTTTGAAAACTATTCCGTAAATTATTTAAATTCTTATTATATCTGAAACAGAGTTTGCATACTATATTTTTAGATTTTAAGGACTGACCTTTAAAACCTGTCCTATTGAAACTATATTATCTGATAAATTATTCCATTCCTTAAGTTGCGAAACAGTAATGTTATAACGCTTAGATATATTAAATAATGTATCGCCGCTTACAACAGTATGTGTACCAATTACTTTACTCGCTGGTTTAACATTTTCTATACTATTGGATGGCGCTGATTCTATTGTTTTTTCATTATACGTTGCAGCAACAATCATCGCACCATTCTTTTTTGCCCAGAGAAAATCCAATCCTTTTGTATTCTTATTAATTTTTGCTCCGTTAAGTCTCACGAAAACATTTATGTTCTGGTCTAACAAATCCAATGCTTTTGACAACGCTTCTGTTTCCACCATTTCCGGCGCAGTTAAATTCTGCGCAACAGAAGCATTGCCCTTTTTGTCATTGGAGTAAACGGATTTAGAAGCCTGTGTTGGCACAGGTGAATAATCTAAAACTGCATTTGTAAGATTTGCCCCTTGTAAATCGGCACTTTTTAAAATCGCTAATAACAAATTTGCAGATTGTAAATTCGCGCCATTTAAAATTGCATATTCCAGATTTGCTTCCTGTAATAAAGCTTGCTGTAGATTTGCATTTCGCAGATTTACATATTGCATATTGGTTGCTAAAAAATTTGCTCTTGTCAGATTCGCTCCAGTAAAATTGACCCCTGTTAAATTTGAATTATACAATCTACAATCCGTAAGATTCGCATTTGAAAGATTTGTTCCTGTAAGATTTGCACCGGATAAATCTGTGCCATGTAAATCAATACCAGTTAAATCAGATCCTGTAAAATTGGCTTTCACCAGATTTTTTTCACCGCTTTTAGCTAAAGCAACCCATTGCGACACTGTTTTTTGGGGAGTTTGTGCGGTTAAATCTTGGTTCCATAAAAAAAGTAGTATCAATAATAATGCAGATGTATTTTTGAAAACAATAGTTGTCATATATCTATTTTGATTTTTATAAAAAACGGCTATTCAAATATAAGATTTACCCTTTCAAATACCTCATTAAATTTTTAAAAATGCCTTATTTTTGCTGAATATCAATCTATTAATAGAAACCTCATTATTCAGGATTATTCCCAAATTCACATCGTTTAATGAAAAATTAATAGTCGAACATATACTTATAATCATAAAATTCTGATTTACAATAGATTATAATTTAAAATTTTCGGTTTGCTAATTTTCTGATTCACAAATAAATTCGTATTTTTGCAATCCTTTTTAAATCTCTTAACAGACAAGGCATGTCAGATTTACTTAACGAATACAAAATTCCACATGCCGGATTGAAAAAGGGAATTCATGAGTTTTCTTATGAATTAACTGAAATGTTCTTTGCAAATTTTGAGAATCCACTCATCAAGAAATGTAATGTTCAGGTCAATGTCACTTTTGATAAACGACAAGAACCTTACACGATTGAAATAGATTTAGACGGTGAAATATGGAGTGATTGTGACAGATGTACGGCTTCTATTCCCGTATCCATTCATGCTACTTATACCATTTATGCAAAATATACGCAGGATGAAGCATTGAAAGATACTGATGATGTGGAAATTATTTACATCGCGAAAGATGACCAGAGTATTGACATCACACAGTTCTTGTATGATTTTGTGCACTTGTCGATTCCTGTTCATGTAATATGTGATAAACCAGGAAAAACAGAATATTGCGATCAGGACATTATTCGTTTTTTAGACGAAAAACAACCGGAAAGTACAACCGACCCACGTTGGGCAGGTTTAGATAAATTAAAAGACAAATTAAATTAGAATAAAATGGCACATCCAAAGCGTAGACAATCTACATCAAGACGCGACAAACGACGTACGCATTACAAAATGACACCTGCAAACATTGCAACTTGCAAAGTAACAGGCGAAAGTCACTTATCACATACAGCGTATGTTTCCGGTAATGATTTATACTACAATGGAAAAGTATTAATCGAAGGATACGTTAAATAGTAACTAGTCGTGAGTCGTAAGTCATAAGTATTTTTACTTATGACCCTTAACTCATAACTCATAACTCACAAAATGGCATCAACATCAGATATTCGCAATGGTATGTGTATCGTTTTTAATAACGATATTTATAAAGTTGTAGAGTTTTTACACGTAAAACCGGGTAAAGGTCCTGCTTTCGTTCGTACTAAATTAAAAAGCATCACCAATGGGAAAGTAGTGGATAATACTTTTCCTTCAGGAATGAAAATTGATGAAGTTCGTATTGAACATCGTGAATATCAATACTTGTATCAGGAAGGTGAATTGTACAATTTCATGAATAATGAAACGTATGAGCAAATTGCTATTGATGGAAAAATCATCAACTCTCCGGGATTTTTAGTGGAAGGTATGACAGTGAAAATTGCAGTACGTGCTGAAGATGAGTTACCTTTAACCTGTGATTTGCCTGCAACAGTAACGGTAGAAGTTACATACGCAGAACCGGGCATCAGAGGTGATACAGCAACAAATACTTTGCGTCCGTCAACAGTATCAACAGGTGCAAAAGTGATGATTCCCTTATTCATCAATGTTGGCGATAAAATAAAAGTAAACACTGATACAGGTGATTACATGGAAAGAGTAAAATAAAAGAGTTAAAATATATTTAGAAAATGCTTCATAGAATTATGAAGCATTTTTATTTTGTATTAAGTCACTCTTCATTATCACATTTTATTCAAATTTAATAAATTGATTTTGAGTTCATGAATGCTATGCATTTCAAATTATCACATTTTCAAATTAATAACTATATTTGATACATGGATATTCCTCAGATAAAAAAACTCATCCAATTATTAAACGATAATAATTTAGGGGAGATAAGTGTAAAGGAAGGCGAAACAAAAATTACGATTCGTCACAGAGATTATCAAAAATCAAGCGGGGCTGCAACTGTTGTTTCTTCACCAACTGTAGCATCTGCCGCCACTCCGGTGGCAAGCACAGAGACTAAAAAAGAGGAAACTCCGGTTGGAAATTTCAATACTGTAAAAGCACCCATGATCGGAACATTCTATCGTTCTGCAGGTGAAGGCAAAGAAGCATTTGTAAAAGTTGGAGATAAAGTAAAAAAAGGTGATGTGTTATGCATCATTGAAGCCATGAAATTATTCAACGAAATACAAAGCGAGGTTTCCGGAAAAATAGTAAAAGTAATGGTTGATAATGCACAAGCTGTAGAATATGACCAACCGTTGTTTTTGGTAGAGCCGAATTAGCAATCTTTCATGTCACGATTTTTCGTGTCACGATAAAATTGCAATATTTACTTCAGCACTTCTTTTGCATCTATCCAATAAATATTTCCTTTCCCATTTTGTAACTGACCGATTTCTTTCAGGAAATTATCTAATGTAAGTGTTTGCTTATAACTCTTCTGTACATGTGTCCGATTGCTGGTGAACGCAAAGAATTTTTTATCAAAACTTACAAACGGACAGAAATCAAGATAGGGTGAATTTATTTTTGGTCCTAAGTTTTTCGCTGCTGTCCAGTTTCCGTTTGCATCTTTTTTACTGATGTATAAATCACAACCGCCCATATCATCGCTTCTTCCGCAAGAAGTAAAAATAACAATAGATTCATCCGGTGAGACATAGGCATTGAACTCATACGTAGATGAATTTACAGAATCGGATAAAGATTCGAGTGTTGTATATTTTCCATTCACCAATTTACTCATCCAGATATCTTCTTTGCCTTTAGAGTTTTTGTATTCTGCTGTGTAATAAATATTTCCATTGTTTGCAACTGCCGGATAAAATTCATCGGCATCGGTATTGATTGTTTTACCCAAATTGACAGGCGCTTGCCAAACACCATTTATCTTTTCCGTCTTCCAGATATCATAATCTTTTATCGCACTGTCTTTTTGCAAAGGTCGATTGGAAACAAAATAAAGTGATTTTCCGTCCGGCGCAAAAGACGCTTCCAGATCATAATATTTGCCGGAGAACGGCGCGATTTCCATTTGCCATTGATTATTTTTCTTCACCATTCTTATTATAGACGCAATTGTATTTTTACTGCTTTCGACTGTAAAGAATACTTCATCTTTAGTTGGCGACAAAGTAAAATCTCTCACAGCAACATGTGCGAATTCTTTTGGAAGCTTTAGCAACTTAATGCTGTCTTTTGGCGCAATTGCAGGAATGGTGAAGGGGGTTGGTTTCTGACCAAAACAAAAAAGAGAACTAGATAATAATATGTACAAAACATACTTCATACTTTAAAAATAGTGATTTCCTGCAATACTTCTTTTATTAATTCTATCTATGGCATTCGAATAGCATCCGCACTAATTATTCGTATTGCATTGCACGTCTCCGCCGCTGGCGGGGGACTAAGGGTGTGGAAAAGTTTGGTTCTTTTCAAACGCTTCAATCCAATCTTCTAAAAACATTCTAACGCTTTCCATATGCTTTAAAACTTCATCATCTGTAAAACGAAGCACTGTAAATCCGAGAGATTCTAACCGCTGCTGTCTTATTTTATCATTTTTTATTACTTTTTCATCTAAATGTGTGATGCCATCTACTTCAATAATCAACATCAAATCTTTACACATAAAATCAGCGATATAATTCAATACAGGTCTTTGTCTCCTGAATGCATATCCTTTTAGTCCACTTGCTCTTAATATATATTTCCATAAACAGGCTTCCGCTTTTGTCATGTCTTTTCTCAATTTATTCGCATATGGTTGCAATATCTTGTTATATGCATGATTGTTACTTTTGTTAGCGGTATTCATATTATGCTT
>JAYVPA010000008.1:0-10643 GCA_043757615.1 Sphingobacteriales bacterium
GGTCCCGGACCTCGCCGACGTCCTATTAATTAGCTTAATACTCCGAATCAGGATTCTCCTCATCTACCTGGTTAAAGTTGCCCGTATCACCGCCGCTGATTAATGTTTCACCGCCGTCTTCACATATATCTTTCACTAAGGAAGAATCAGAGGGACGATAGAATTTCGCATTTTTATTCAATGCTAATTTTGGGTCACCATATGCTTTCTGCATAAAATTTGCCCAAACCGGCATCGCTGCATGTCCGCCTTGTCCGGTACTTGTATATAAGAATCGTAACAACGGATCATCACAACCCACCCAGACACCTGCTAATAATTGTGGCGTAAAACCAATAAACCAGGCATCTGTATTTTTATTCGTCGTACCAGTTTTTCCGGCAACATCTGTAGGGTAAGTAAAATATGCTCGCAAACTGGCCGCGGTTCCTCCTTTAGATACAGGTCCTTTCATAATCTGGCACATCTTATATGCTGTATTGTCGTTAAACACTTCTTTCATTTCTGTCGTGAAATTCTGGATAACATTTCCGTCTTTATCATCTATACGTAACAGGTATTGTGGTTTCGTGCTGATACCGGCATTACAGAAAGTAGAATACACCGTCATCATTTCATACAAAGAAATTTCACCGGCACCTAAACAGATGGATGGCACCGTCGGAATATTAGAAGTGATTCCCATCTTGTGTGATAAGTCCACCAATGCTTCCGGCCCGAAATTCTTCATCATGTAGGCAGCAGCTGTATTAATAGAATGTGCCAGGCAAACCTTCATCGGATATGAACCGCCGTATCTACCTGAATTTTTTGGCTGCCATACTGTTCCCTGATACGTAATGGTAATTGGTCCTGTAGGAATAGACATACAAGGCGACCAGCCATTGTCAACTGCTAACGCATACTGCACCGGTTTGAATGTCGAACCTACTTGTCGTTTTGTATTTACATTGCAATGATCGTATTTAAAAAATTCAAATTTTGGTCCGCCAACCCAGGCACGCACATAACCTGTGTAAGGTTCCACCACCATCATTCCTATTTGTAAAAACGATTTATAATATTTTACAGAATCATACGGAGAAAGCAAAGTGTCTTTCATCCCTTTATAGGTGAAGACTTTCATCCTGTGTTTGTCTGTTTTAAAATTCTCCAGAATATCATCATTGTTCAGCCCTTGTTCCTTTAATGCTGCCCAGCGGTCGGTATACTTACACGCTGTTTCTAAAATATGTTTTCCGGGAGCGGTTTCCCAAGGTTTCCAGCCGCCTGTAAACTGGGAATTAAAAATCGCCTGATAACGTGTCAGGTGTTCAGTAGCTGCCTGCTCTGCATATTTTTGCAGACGCGTATCAATTGTGGTATAAATCTTCAATCCATCTGTATAGATATTATATTCCGAACCATCTTGCTTCTTGTTTTCTTTCGCCCATTTTTTTAATTGCTCTGCCACTACCATTCTAAAATAAGGTGCTAAACCATCATTGGCAGATTCGGGATGATAATCCAGTTTTACATGTTCATTTTTCAACGTTTCAAATTGTGCAGCAGTAATATCACCATTCTCTAATAATTTCCTTAAAACGGTGGCTTTCCTATTAAAAGAGGTGTTAGGGTTTTTCTTTGGATTATAGACAATAGGATTCTGAAACATGCCTACAAAAGTTGCAGCCTCATTGATGTTTAATTCTTTTGGAGTTTTATTAAAATAAATTCGTGAAGCACTTTCTATACCAACTGCATTATATAAATAATCAAACGTATTAAAATACATCGCAATGATTTCTTCTTTAGTATAGCGCCTTTCCAACATGAGTGCAATTACATATTCTTTAGCCTTTTGAAGAATTCTGAGAATTATATTTTTAGGAGGTTTGTGAAACATATTCTTTGCAAGCTGTTGCGTAATGGTACTTCCTCCACCTCTGCTGCCTAAACCCACCACTGCGGATATAGTACGCCAAAAATCTATTCCTGAATGGTTGTAAAAGCGCTCATCTTCATTAGCAATCAACGCTTTTACCAGATACGGAGACAAATCCTCGTATGCAACATTGCTTCTGTTATCTACATAATATTTTCCTATCAATACGGAATCTGCGGAATAAATTTCTGAAGCTAAATTTGCTGAAGGATTTTCCAGTTCTTCAAAACTCGGCAGGCTGCCAAATACACCAATCCTAATTAACGTGAAAAATAAAATAATGCTCAGCACAAATCCTCCGAAGAGCTTCCATAAATTTCTGGGTTCTTTTAACCACGCAATTATTCTCTTCCTCATTACTTTAAATAATTATTCATGAAAAATGGTGCGTACACATCAAGATCCGCTGTCTTCTTCATAAGTTTAAAATTGGATGGTGCAATAATATAATAGGATACTTTCTGTAAATTACTTTCCCCCACTATTAATGATGAATTTGATTTTAACGCAGTAAAATATCTTAATGCATCTGTGATTCCATCAAACCTTTTCATTTCTATAATTGCAAACCCATCTATAAAAACAGGATTTATTTTTATTTTCTGGTCGTCAAAATGTTTCTTGTTAAACTTCTGGATATTGGAAACGATATCAGAAATTTTTATATACTGATCTTTTAACTGAACCAATACATACAAATCTGTAGTATCTACAATAAATTTATCAGTAATAGTATCTTTTACTTTTAGCGCTGGATGAGTTGTCAGCGCCTGCATGGTTGAATCATTCAATTTACTTTCAAACTGAATATAAGCTATCAGATAATCCTGCGCTTTCTTTTTTATCTCCGTATTGTTGTATTTTAAAATAATATCCGACAATGATCTCTTGTAAGCATCAAACTGTTTTGTTTTTCCATAAGAAACCGCTTCTAAAAATTCGAACTGCGGAAGCTGAGAAGACGAAGGATATCTTGTCTTGGCAATAAATCTGTTTTTAATAACCTGTTCATATTTTTCATTTAGAAATAACTGATAGGTGGATGCATATAATTTTTCTGCGGTTTCGGCAGTAGCATCCGGCGTTTTAATTTTCCCCGCATTATTCAGTACATCTGCTACTTCACTCAGTGGATAGTTTTGCAAAATGTAGTCTTTCTCTTTTTGTGCCAGACCTGTTAAGTTTTGGTCTATGTAAGACAGGTATTCATAATAGTGAGCAATGGCATCGAAATCACTGTTAGGAAATCTGCGTATCAGTTCGTCAAATGCCTGTTTTGCTTTTGGTGTGTTATTCAGTTTATTTTTAAAAATTTCTCCTGTACCAAAAAGCGCATTAGCAATCTTTAAATCTGATTGCATAAAATCTTCCGGAGACTTTGGAATCTTTAATGAATCTGTAGCTGTTGTATTTACAGCTGTCTTTTTAATTTTTCCTTTATTTATTTTTACGGTGTCAACCGGTGTATCTGTTACCGAAGTGAGGTCATCAGAAAACCCTGTTTTATTACTCCTTCTCCAGTTCTCTTCCAGCTTTCTGTTTCCCCATACATTTACGAAATCATTATATCCTTTGCTTTTAGATTCCGGATTATAAAAATACCAAAGACCGTTTGAAACAGCATTGTCCGGTGTAAAGGAGGTTTGAGGAAAACTGTTATCCCCACCATCCGAACTGAAGCGCGAATTTTTCTTATCATCCTTATCTTTTTTTGCTTTTGCTTCCGCTAAATATTTATCCAAATCCTTAGGACTCATTTTTCCCAAACGCTGTATACTATCTTCTTCCTGTATTGTTTTTGCGTAGGATGCCAGTTCACCTAATATGCTTTTTCTCGCAACTATCTGATCATAATTATCAATCGTTGCAGGCAGATAAACAATTGCACTGTCGTAGGAAACAGCCGCCTGCACATAGAATTCTTTGTCATAAAAAATCTCTCCTAAACGTAAAAAGGATTTTCCTTTTTGCTCATTATCGACAATTGATTTTTTTATAGATTTTTGCAGATAGGCAATTGCCTGTATTGTATCTTTTTGATAATAATAATAATTGGCAATAGTATATAATACTTCGTCTGCATGATCTTTGTTTTTACCAAATTTAATTAGCTTAGACAACATCTTCACAATATCCTGATTTGCTAAATCCGGATTTTCACTGTATAATTTTGCCAGTTGAATTTGTGAAAACAAATTTAGTTCTTCTGTTTTGGTATGTTTTCCGGCTTTCACAAAATAATCTACCGCATCTGCAGGCTGATTGTTTTTCTGATATAGTTGAGCCAGCAAATATTCGTAGTAAGCTTTTTCTTTTTTCTTTTTAAAATACAACATCGCATTTTCCAGTTCTTCAATTGCCGGTGAATAATCATTTCTGCGGACGTTGTAATATGCATCAATCAGGTAAAATTCCCTGCGCTGTTTTTTAGTCAGTTTATGTAATGCTTTTCCATAGGATATCATGCTTTTTGCATCCGCAAAATTCCCTAATTCAATTAAAGATTTTGCCATCCATACAATTGCATCCGGTCGTGATGGTTTATGTTTTATCTTTTCCCAGAATGTCAGCTTATCAAATTTCGCTTCTGCTTTTGCTGTAAGACTATCGAGCGGTCTCTGGTTTTTTCTTTCGCCTGTAGAATCTTTATAATATGGATTTTGCACATACTGATCGCCTAATAAAACATATGGTAAATTCTTGCTGTAATCCGGCTTTGGGGCATTTTTTACAGATGTTTTTGCATTTAAAATAGTTGAATCTATTTTACCGCTCTTCCCTTTTGCTTTTGCAATTAAATCAGGCGGAATTTTTTTACCTTTCTTTTGTAACGCAATGATTTTCTTTTTTGCTTTTATAATCTCTTCAATCTGTTTCTTCTTTTTTGCTATTGCATCGTCCTGTTTTTCGCGCGCTGTTTGTGCTTTATCTTTCGCTTCGTCCTGCTGCAGCTTATATTTAATTTCAATAAATTTTTTCTTCTCTCCCATCTGTTTCGCAAGCTCCTTTTGCCGTTTGCGAATATATTTCAATCGGTCTTTATTGCTATATTCCAATTTCGAATTCATCTTTCCCGGTTTCATCGTAGTTACGATATACTGAAACGTAATTAATGAAGTATCGTACTGCTGACGCAGGAACTGAGATTTTCCCAATAATAAAAAAGCATTGTCACGCCAGCGGCTGTAATCATGCAATTGCAAAACAATACCTGTTTTTTTAGCAATGGTTTCTAAGTCGGCTGAGTAAGATGTAAAATCTGCCTGATCATGATAATAGAATGGCAATAATTTATTGTAATCTATTTCGCGCTGGAATTCATAATTATGAACCAGTTCTTTATATAGTTCACTGGCATTAAAATAATAATTATTACGCGTCGTTAAATCGCCCCATGCGCGTTTGATAATATTTGGTTTTGCATATTGAGAAGATGTTTTTTTCTTCTTGTCAGCAAACGAATGTGCTGAAAAAAAGAAAAGACAACATATCAACAAAAACAGTTTTTTACCGGTAGATAGACGCATGCTCGTTTTAATTCCCTAATTTTAACGCAATTTCTTAAATTTATTTTACTTATTCGAGTGAAATTTATTTAATTACGCACAAATGGCATTAAAAAAACCGGATTGGAAACTGTGGCGTCAAAAGTTGAAGAACGTTTATCGCTTTCAGATTGTAGATGAAAAAAGCTATGATGTTAAAATGGTATTAGAATTAAACCGTTTGAATGTAATAGTCGCAACAGGTTTATTGCTCGCTTTTTTTACGCTTCTGAATTTTTTATTGATTGCATACACACCCTTAAAGCAATACATCCCTGGTTACGGTTCTTCTTCCGGCAGAAAAGAAGTTATAAAAATCAGCATGAAAGCTGAAGAACTGGAAGATAAGGTAAATGCACAGCAGAAATACATTACTAATCTACAGAATATCTTGAATGACAAAGTAGTTGTAGACGCCGTACAATCCACATTAAAGAAAACTAAAGTAGACAGCGGTATTTTAAGCGTAAAATCTACAGATGAATCGCAGTTTGTGCTGGATATAGAGAAAGGATTGAAAAATTCAGAGTTAATGGAATCTCTCGATAATACTAAAACCAACGTTTTGAATGGCTTACAGCTGCAAAAACCTGTTGCAGGTAGTATTTTATCAAAATTTTCAGCAAATACACCTGGAATTTCTTTTGCTGCGAATGCAAATGAAGATGTGAAAGCACCATTTGGAGGGAATGTTATTATTACCGGAAATTCTATTGAAAATGTACAATATATTGCTGTACAAACTGAAAATCAGTTAGTTTACATATTAAAAAATAACAGCCAAATATTGAAGAAAACAGGTACCTTTGTAAAAGCAGGTGAAATAGTAGCAAAAGCAGGTAAAAATGGTACTTCTAAAAGTTATATTTCTGTTCTTGAACTTTGGTATCGCGGACAACCAATTGATCCCTTAAAATTTATAAAATAAACAATATGTTTTCTAAAATTGCACCAAAAAGTAACCTTGAAACCATGGTAGCGAACAAAATAAATGAAGGCACCCTTATAGCCGGCGATTTGACTGCGCAAACTGATATTCGTGTTGACGGAAAAGTAGCTGGTAATATTCATTGTGCTTCAAAAGTTGTCATTGGCACTACTTCACAGATTCACGGTCAGATTAAGTGCAACGATTTGACAATAGAAGGCAAAGTGAAAGGAAACTTAGAAGTAAACGGGACATTGTTTTTCAGAGCTTCCGCTGTTTTTGAAGGCGATGTGAGATACAAGAAATTAATAGTAGAAGAAGGTGCAGCTATAAATGGTTCATTAGTGAATATATCTTCTGTTGTAAAACCTATTCAACATTCCGAACAAAATGGACAAACCAACGCAACCATCCAACAACAAGTCGGATAAAAATATAAAAAACTGGCTGGCATATTCAGGTATGGTTTTTGAAATGTTTGCCATCATTGGAATTTTCACAGTAGGCGGTTATTTCTTGGATAAAAAACTCCACACCACTCCTGTTCTGGTTATCATATTTGTAATGACAGGATTAGGAATTTCTTTTTACCGGATATACAAACAAATGACCTAAACAGTAAATCATGAATTGGTTGTTTTCTTTAGTATTACTGACTCTGTTATTTATTATTTCCAGCTTTTTCATAGACTCTAATTTAGTTTTTGCTTATAGATGGATGACTATTGGTATTAGTTTAGTTGCTTTTATTCATTATTACATGATCACTTCAGCTGATAAAAAAAGCAGCGCGAAAATGATTGGCGGCAATCTGGCAGCTATTGTACTGAAGTTCCTTTTATCTGCCTTAGTGGTTATCCTCTATCTTGTTCTTTTCGGAACAAAAAACAACATGGATTTTGTTTTTTTTCTTATTGCCTATATTATTTTTTCAATTGTTAATTATCTCTTTTCATATAACTATAAAACGCTTAAATGATTGATTTTGGCGCAATTTTTGAGTATGTTTGATAAAATACTATATATGCTTTCAAGATTTTTTACGTTCATCCTCGTTATAATAAGTTTTATTAGCTTAACAGCATTTAAACCACCTAAAAACAGCTTTCCAAAAGGAGATATTTTATATTCTAAATATGGCGGTAATGTAGACTCAATGATGGCCGGCGAACGATATGCAGATTCTTTAGCACATCCATATCTATATAAACCGGAAGAAGAAAAAAAAGTAGAAACTTCTTCCATTGATGATGAATCTGTTATTTTAGAAAAAGCAGAAGTCATGCCGCAGTTCCCTGACGGCCAGAAAGGATTGGCTGATTATCTCGCTTCAGGAATAGCATTTATTCCGGATACGCTGGTAGGAAAGAAAGCAACGGTATTAGTAAAATTTTACATAAATACATTAGGTGATGCTAAAAATCCGAAAATTGTAAAAACAGATAATCCGTCTTTTGAATTACAAACGATTATGCTGATAGACGGAATGCCGAAATGGACTCCTGGAAAACAAAATGGAAAAGAAATAAATTGTTACATTACTTTACCTGTGAAATACGGACAATAAGACAAATCTTTATATAAAAAAATGCGCTTCCTGAAAAGCGCATTTTTTTATACTGTCATTACCATTTTTTAATTCACTATTGGAATCATTCCACGAATTCCCATATCAACAACTGAATCTAATGGTGCGTTTGAATTATTTCCATCAACAGGTTCGTACAAACCATCCACAACTTTTTCTTTCCATTCAAAACTTTTGTTAGTAGACAATGAAACTGTAACTATAATATCTTTTGTTTCATTTCCAGTAATAGTAATCGCTGAAGTAAATTTACCCATTACTAAACAAGAACCAGTAGGAATGCCTAATGCAGCTGCAAACGGATTAACAACAGTTGTTCTCTGACTAGAACCTGCTGACCAGGTTATTGCCGACATTGTGCTTACAAAAGGTATGTTATATGGTTTCACTGCACCTGAGCCTTGCAGTCTGTTAGCATTTACCATGATGTTTTCTCCTTTCAAATTATAAGATGTGACATAAGTATTAAATCCAAGGAAAGAAGCTACTTCACCATTAAACATAAAAGGTGCACCGCTATTAACATCACTTCTTCTGAAAATTGCTTTCACATCATAATCCTGATATGCTAATGAAATACGTAACCATTTGTAGGTTCCTAAAGATAAATTTTTCAGAGGCACAGAAAAGAATTCTTCACCTTCGCCTTTAATAATTGATGAAGAAAAATCAATTGCATTAGTACCTCCAGTTGTAACTTCATTATTTCTGTATAACACATTAGCAGCAACACCAAAAGGATATAGTGAATCCGGTGCAATCTCTATATAATGTGCGCTCATGCTATGAAAAATGGGTGACTGCGCAGCATTTCCTGCCGGAATAACTGATGGCTGAGCCAGATTATTCAATCTTGCCTGTGTGGAATCGAATTTAAATTTAAAGATTAATCTCGGTTCAGTTTCTACTGTATTTTTTTTACAGGAAACTGCAAAAAATGCAATTGCAGAAAGTATTAAAAGTGTTTTTTTCATAAATAAATTTTCGATCTAAAGTTACAAATTAAATGCCAAATAAGTCCTTTGCATTTTGTGTAGTAATGGCGGCAATTTCATCCAATCCTTTTTCATATACCACACATAACGTTTCCGCTACCAGTTTAGTATATGCACTTTCATTTCGCTTACCGCGATATGGGACAGGCGGCAAATATGGGGAATCTGTTTCCAATACAATTTTATTTAATGGAATATGTTTTAAGGTATCCCTTAAATGGGTATTTTTATAGGTAACGACACCCCCAATTCCAAGATAAAAACCAAATTTCAGAATTTCATTTGCTTCTTCTATACTTCCTGTAAAACAATGAAACACTCCGCGCGGATTTTGTTTCCTGTTTTTCAGGATTTCTATCAATACATGTGTTGAATCCCTTGAATGAATGGCTACAGGAAGGTTCTTTTCAATTGCCCAGTCGCATTGTAATTCAAATGCTTCTTTTTGTATATCCAGGGTAGTTTTATCCCAATATAAATCAATACCAATTTCACCAACAGCGACAAAAGGATTTAAGATGTGAGATGTGAGATGTGAGATTTTGTATATCTCGTTGCTCTTGTCACTTATCTCAACTCCAAACAAATTCTTTCTTACAATTTCCAACTCCTGCTTATATGTTTCTTGTTTCACATAACAAGGATGCAATCCCATCATTGGAAAAATATGCTGTGGAAACTGTTTTACCAAATCCAGCATCACATCAATAGTAGTGGAATCAACATTTGGAATAATCATTTTTGAAACATGATCTGCAATTGCCCGTTCAATCATTGCAGTTCTGTCAACATCAAATTGCTCTTCGTATAAATGTGTATGTGTATCAACTAAAATCAAATCTGATAATTATGTAACAAAAATACACAAAATCATAGTTTTATCTGTTTCTGCTTTTCTAACTTTGTGTAAATATTTTTAGGTATATGAATTGGTTAAATAAACTTGGATTGAATTTAACAGGGAATAAAGATGCAACGTTTGATATTTTGATAGCAAATGGTTTGCATTATGTTATTCAAATTGCTCTCTCCTTATTTATTTTAGGAATTGGATGGTGGCTGATAAACAGATTTTTGGATTTTTTAGATAAAAAATTAGATAACACCAAAAGACTTGAAAATACTATAAAATCATTTCTCCGGAATTTTATTCATATCGGTTTACGTGCATTGCTCATATTGATTGTGCTGAATGTTGTTGGGGTTCAAACAACTTCTATGGTTGCCATTTTAGGAGCTGCATCTTTTGCCATTGGCTTAGCATTACAAGGCAGTCTCGCTAATTTTGCAGGCGGTGTTCTTATACTTATTTTTAAGCCTTTTAAAATTGGTGATGTCATTGAAGCACATGGTAAAGTTGGTCGTGTAAAAGAAATTCAATTGTTTAATTCAATTATGGTAACAGACGATAATAAAACGGTGATAATTCCAAACAGCAAACTGACAGGAGAAATTGTTACAAACTACACCAAGTTAGGAAGTGTGCAAACTGATATCCAATTTAAAGTAAAAGCAAATGTTGATATAGACGTCGTAAGGCAAGAAGTAAAAGTTTTATTGGCTGCGATGCCTGAAATATTGAATAGCCCTACTCCCGCAATTTTTTTAAAAGATTTTGACAATGACCATGTACGTCTTATTTTAAGATTTAATATTGCAATCG
>JAYVPA010000009.1:0-10628 GCA_043757615.1 Sphingobacteriales bacterium
AGCTTCTGTTCCGATAGCTTTGCAATGTTTATATGCTTCATTGATAAAGTGAATTGCATCCGCTTCAGCAGATAAAGCAGTAATACTTTTTTCTCCGGAAGGAATATATACTGCATCAAACAATACAGAAGCAGCTGTCAAAAAGCTCTGGTCAACTTTTACATCTTTATTTTTCGCACTTTTTATACTTCCAAGATGTGTTGCAATAAGTTTAACCTCCCCTCCTTCCGCCTGAATAGCTGAACGGATATTAGCTAATGAAACATCATCCACACCATCTGCAATTAACAAGGCAATCATTCTTGATTTGATAGTATTTTTCGATGTATTGGCCATGCTTAATGCCGGTGACTGTGCTAAAAATTGTTTTACTTTTAGCGGTTGTAGTTTCTTTACATCTTCATCTGCAGGTATGCTGTGATTTATCGGATATTCCGGCTGTTTAGGAACCGGCAATCCTAATCCCGCTGCCACTTTAGCTGCTAATGTTTTATCAACTTGTGAAAGGATGCCTAACATACGCTGACGAATTTCAACGCGTTCTACTTTACCTAATTCAAATGTCAGTGCATTTATAATATGTTGCTGTTCCACTTCCGATTGGCTATTAAAAAATAATGTTGCCTGGCTAAAATGGTCAAAGAAACTACGGCTTCTGCTACGGATTTTATTCCCGTCAACTCTTTCTGTATAACTTGTAAAACCACCTGCCGACGCTTTGGCCTGAAACGGACACCCGCCACGAATACTGTTAGGTTCATAGCTGGTATTTCCTTTGTTGATGGTCTGGCGCATATGACCATCCCGTTGATTGTTGTGTACTTCTGTGATTGGACGATTGATTGGTATCTCATGAAAATTTGAACTTCCCAACCGCGAAAGTTGTGTATCCGTATATGAAAATAATCTTCCTTGTAAAAGCGGATCATTTGTGAAATCAATTCCCGGAACCAGATGACCGGGATGAAAAGCTACTTGTTCTGTTTCTGCAAAGAAATTATCAGGATTACGATTTAATGTCATCTTTCCTATTTTAATAACAGGCACTAATTCTTCCGTTATTAATTTTGTCGGATCCAGTAAATCGAATTCAAATTTATGCTCATCTTTTTCAGCAACAATCTGTACACCTAATTCATATTCGGGAAATGCACCTTTTTCTATGGCTTCCCAAAGATCTCTTCTGTGAAAATCAGGATCTTTTCCTGAAATTTTTTGTGCTTCGTCCCAACACACTGAATGCATTCCAAGCAAAGGTTTCCAATGAAATTTCACAAAATGTGATTCTCCTTTTTCACTTATTAAACGAAAGGTATGTACACCAAAACCTTCCATCATGCGCAGGCTTCGGGGTATCGCGCGATCGCTCATTACCCACATAATCATATGTGTACTTTCCGGCATTAATGAAATAAAATCCCAAAAAGTATCATGCGCTGAAGCAGCCTGCGGCATTTCATGATGAGGTTCCGGTTTTACTGCATGTATCAGATCCGGAAACTTTATGGCATCCTGTATAAAAAACACCGGCATGTTGTTTCCTACCAAATCGTAGTTACCTTCTTCTGTATAAAATTTCACTGAAAATCCTCTTACATCTCTCGCCAAATCTGAAGAACCCCGTGAACCAGCTACAGTAGAAAATCGTACAAAAACAGGTGTTTTAACGGATGTATTATTTAAAAATTTAGCTTTGGTATATTTCGCCATTGGTTTATATAATTCAAAATATCCATGTGCTGCACTGCCCCTTGCATGCACGATACGTTCAGGTATTCGCTCATGATCAAAATGCGTAATTTTTTCACGCAAAATAAAATCTTCTAAAAGTGTAGCTCCTCGTTCATTCGACTTTAAAGAGTTTTGATTGTCATTGATCAGCAAACCTTGATTTGTTGTCAGCAACTGATCTTCACTATTTTCTGTATCCGGTTGCAGTTCAATGATTTTTTTTGAAAGGGTTGATGCGTTTTTCGTAGTTTTCTTTTTTGACATTTTATTGATTTTATTTTTTAAGATGATTTTATCCGTTTACTATTTCACCTCCGTTTCGGTGCAATAGTTGTCCTGTCATATAAGAGGAATCCGAACTGGCGAGAAACAGATAGTAGCTGGCTACTTGGTTTCTTTTCTTTCTTTGCTTGCACGGTAATTTTGTTTTTGTAGATTCAAATTCAAAAAAAGCTGTAAATATCCTGCTCTCAAATATTAATAACTCAATTGTATTTGTCTTACATAATTCTATTAAAATTTTATATGTTTCTCACTTACTATGCTGATTATTTAATCTTATCCATTATTAATAAAATATATATTATCAAGATTTGAACGGAATAATCTTATCTTACTGCTTCTATTTTAAATTCCAAACCATGAAAAAACTTTTACTTCTTCTTGCTTTCACTTTTAGCTTATCTCTTACTTATTCGATTGAAATCAACACAAAAAATATTCAGATCATACGTGATAAATGGGGTGTTCCGCATATTTATGGAAAAACTGACGAAGAAGTGGCGTATGGTTTAGCGTGGGCAACTGCAGAAGATGATTTCAAATCCATGCAGGAAAATTTTTTAACGATTCGCGGCAGATTATCAGAAGTAAAAGGTAAGGACGGTGCTATCATGGATTTTTTAGCTGCGTTTGTTGGTGCTAAGGAAAGTGTAGATAAATTATACGACCAGAGTTTTTCCCCGAAATTTAAAGATATGCTCAGTGCATATGTGCTTGCGGTAAATAATTTTGCAAAAAAGAATCCTGACAAAGTATGGATTAAAGATGTCTTTCCTGTTACAGAAAAAGATGTGATTGGAGGCTACACAATTGGTCTGGCATTAATGACAAACGTGCCATTTTCTATTATGAAGATTTCAAACGGAAGTTTTGAAAAATCTGATCTGGCATTACCGAAAGGCAGTAATGGTTTTGCTGTGAATGCAAATAAGACAAAAGACGGTAATACCTATCTTGGTATCAACTCACATCAACCGTTAGAAGGTCCGTATTCATGGTATGAAGCGCATGTTCATTCTGAAGAAGGCTGGGATATGCTCGGCGGAACCTTTCCGGGCGGCATTACAATTTTTCATGGTGCTAATCAAAATCTAGGCTGGGCACATACAGTAAGCTTTGCTGACCACGATGACGTTTATAAATTGCGCATGCATCCGACAGAAAAAAACAAATATTACTTCGATGGAAAATGGCTGACACTGGAAGAGAAAAAAGTAAAAATGTGGGTCAAAATATTCTGGATAATAAAAATTCCTGTTACAAAAAAATTCTACAAAAGTGTTTACGGACCTGTTTTAGAAAAAGACGGAAATTATTATGCTGTTCGTTTTGTTTCTGCATTTGATATTCGAGGTGCCGAGCAATGGTATCATATGAATAAAGCTAAAAATTTTGATGAATTTCAAACGTGTTTAAAGACAATGACATTGCCCGGCCTGAATATCATCTATGCAGATAAAGAGAATAATATCATGTTTATTGATAACGGACATTTCCCGTTTAAAAATAAAAACTATGACTGGTGGCATGTATTACCCGGCGACACCTCAGCTACGCTCTGGAAGGCTAATGATTACTACCCGTACGACAGTTTATTGAAAGTTATAAATCCAAAATGTGGTTATGTGTTTAATAATAACAATACGCCATTTAACTGCACTGCAAAAGAAGAGAACGTAGACAGAAATTCAAGTCCCTTGAAGAATGATTATTTTGCATATAATGATAACCGGGGTTTACGTACCGGATATTTATTTGCTAGCAGCGGGAAAATCTCTTACGATGAATTTAAGAAGATAAAATATGACCAGTCGTTTATGAATCCTGCATACAACTATGCCATGGAGAATATTGAAGATATCTTACACCTGGATGAAAATAAATATCCGCAGATAAAAGAAAGTATATTAATGATGAAGAAGTGGAACCGGAGCTGTGATGTAAATAACAAACAAGCCGCAATGGTTGCTTTGGTGATACATAAAGTGATTGACAAATTAATTGAAGAAGGAAATTTTCCTGCTGTGCGTACGAGAGTGAAAGAATGGTTTTTAGTGCAGTGTGTTGAAGAAGCACAAGCACATTTATTAAAACACTTCGGGACATTGGAAGTGCCTTTAGGCAGCTTACAACATTTAGTTCGCGGTAATAAAGAGCTGCCGGTTGGTGGTGTGCCTGATGTGAATGCAGCAATGATGTGCAAAGAATATAAAAACGGTTTATTAAAAGCAGAATCCGGTGAAACATATATTGAGCTGGTGCAGTTCACTAAAAACGGGCCTATCATTGAAAGCGTTTCACCGTACGGTGCAAGCAATGTAGAAGGAAACAAACATTACGATGACCAGATGAATTTATTTGTACAGCAGAAATGCAAAAAGATGAGCATGAATTATGATGAAATTATGAAAGACAAAGAAAGTGTATATCATCCTGAATAATTTATAAATCAGCATTCAGAAGATAAGATTCTTCACATCGTTCAGAATGACAATATGCAAGAAAAAATAAAAATACAACTCGGCCGTGTGCAGGAAACATTATTGCTTCCCTTGGTTTCACGAGCAAAAGAAACAGAATACAAACATCCATTATTGAATGATATCAAAGCAGTAGATTTATTTAATCAATTAGATGTCGACAGAAAAAAATTACTGCGCAACATTACTGAAATTGGAATTCATGGTCTGTGTTACCGTGCATATAAAATGGATGAAGCAATCAGGACGTTCTTAAAAAAACATCCGAACGGAAAAATTTTAGATATTGGTGCAGGATTGGATACTACTTATTACCGCTGTGATAACGGCACAGCATTATGGTATGATTTGGATTTACCGGATTCCATTGCTCTCAGAAAACAATTATTGCCGCCGCCAAATAAAAGAGTAAGTTATATTGCAAAATCAATGCTGGATTATTCCTGGATAGATGACATCGGTGATATCTCTAATGGTTTATTCATTACCATTCCGGGCGTGCTGCCTTATTTTAAAGAAGAAGATGTGAAAGCATTTCTGACAACCATTGCACCAAAATTAAAAGGTGCAGAAATCATGTTTGACGTAATTTCTCACTTAGGGAAATTCTTTGTGGATATGAGAATTAAGAGTGCGGGCATGAAAGAAGCACATTTGGAATGGGGAATCCTCAATCCTACAACTGTAACAAAATGGAGCAAACATATTGAATTAGTGCGTGCCATTAAATTCTTTGAAGACATGCCGAAATCAAATCAGCGCATTTCTACAAAAGTCGCTATGCGATTTAATAAAGTGCTGGACATTACGCAAATGTTTCATCTACGCTTTGTGTAAAATAAAAAAAGCTGACTAATATATCAGTCAGCTTTTACTTTAAATCCTATGTCTATTTTATTATTATACGCTGCGTATTTATTCCATCATCTCCGGTTAAACTTAAAAAATAAAAACCTTTCTCAATACTGCCAGCATCAATTTGTTTGATATTCTGACCAACCCTTATATCAATATCCTCAGATATAATTTCCTGTCCACTCAAATTATATATACTTAACTGATAATGCTTATTTGCAGTACCTGAAATTCTGATTTCAAAAATTCCATTACTCGGATTAGGAACTACAGCATAATCAATTTGAAGTTTATTATTTTTTATCCCTGTTATAACTGCATTGAAATTTCCGGAACGTGCAGAAACACATGTGTTGGCTCCCACAACCTCCACAGTATAAGTACCATTTTGAGTCAGCTTAAGTTTAGGAATATTAGTTGATATGAAAAATGCTCCATTCTTATACCAATTATAAGAAGTACCCGTTACACTGCAGATTAATGAATCATTTCTCTGAATTATCGTTGGCGTTGAAGGCAAAGGTTTAACTGTTAATGTTGCTGCTGCGGTTTTGGTACAACCATTTGTGGTACCTGTTACTGTATAGGTCGTATTGCCTGTTAATATTGGTGTTGTTGGATTTGAAACAGCCGCAAGACCGCCTGTCCAGCTATACGTTGCAGCTCCGCTTGCAATTGGCTGCGCTGTTTGTCCGCTGCAAATACTTGGAGAAGTAACGCTTACTGATGGAAGTGGTTTTACTGTTACTGTTGCTACTGCTGTTTTTGTACAACCATTTGTAGTTCCTGTTACTGTATACGTTGTATTGCCTGTTAATATTGGTGTTGTCGGATTTGAAACAGCCGTAAGACCGCCTGTCCAGCTATAGGTTGCAGCGCCGCTTGCAATTAGTTGCGCTGTTTGTCCGCTGCAAATACTTGGCGAAGTAACGCTTACTGATGGAAGTGGTTTTACTGTTACTGTTGATACTGCTGTTTTGGTGCAACCATTTGTGGTGCCTGTTACAGTGTATGTGGTGGTGGTGGTTAATGCGGGAGTTGTAGGATTTGAAACCGCCGTAAGTCCGCCTGTCCAGTTATAGGTGGCAGCCCCGCTTGCAACAGGTTGCGCTGTTTGTCCGCTGCAAATACTTGGCGAAGTAACGCTTACTGATGGTATTGGTTTTACTCTTACAGACTTTGTAACAGTACTGACATTTCCACTCTTATATGCTTTTAAAGTAATGATATAAGATGCTGTTGTATTAAACACAGATGTTATAATCGTAGTTGTGCCTGTTGACGGAATCCCACCTAAGATTGTCCAACGAATGGAATCTAAAGAACCTGAAGATGCTGTAGAAGTACTCGTAAATGTGAGAGAACTACCATTACAAACAGTAGTATCACTGACCGTAAATGAAGCAGTGGGAGTTGGAGTAGTGGAAACCGTTTTGGAATATTGTCTGAAAAACGCCCATATTGTCTGACAATAATCAAGGTCATTTGTTGGTCTGCTATACCAGGTGTGCACACCATTAACTACTTTATACAAAATTGCTTTATTGCTATTAGAAATGTTGCTATAAGTATACCGAATAAACGTTAAACCATCAGCTGACAGGTTTGGCATTGTATCAATTACAGGAGTTAAACTACATCCATTTTTTATAGCCCAAAATTTAGTAGTGCTGTCCGGCGTAACTCCCAGCGGAGGAAAAGAAGCCGTATTTCCATAATAGGTGATAACAGAATCAGCGGTACCATGAAAATGCAGATAAGGAACAGGAACAGCCGGTATGGAAGTATTATAGTTTCCTCTTTCACCTGAAACGCATGCTGCAGCAGAAAAACGTTTTGCACTTGATGCTGCCATTTTATTCGTCATAAATCCTCCGAATGAAAATCCAAACACATACATTCTGTTTGTGTCAATTTGATAATTGGCAATTACCGAATCTACTAAACGATTAATAAACCCAACATCATCTATTGTACTATTTACTTCATACGGCGGACTTAAAGTTCCAGCTCCTGAATGCCACGCATTGGTACCCAATACCGGATCTGGTAATGCCTGAGGATAAACCACAATATAATTTGCAGTATCTGCAATGGATGACATACAAATCTGGCTGAAATTTGTCACTACATCACCATTTCCATGCAAGCCTACCAATAAAGGAACCTTAATATGCTGGGTTGTATAAATAGTTGGCACATAAATAATATATTTACGTGTATTTCCACCATGAAGCATGGTTCCACTGATAAAAGTTCCGGCATTCATGCTGCTGACACCTAACAGCAGCATTACTGAAAGTAAAAGTTTATTTTTCATTTAAAAATCGTTTGCCTAATGTACGGTTCTTACTTTATTTATCAGCGTTTATTGCAGTATTACTTTCTCAGAAACCAATAAATTATCATTAGAATCTATTTGCAGGACATACATCCCTTTAGGAAACTTATCTGTATTTATCAGAACCCCGTTATCAGAAAAACCTGAATTATTGTAAACACAATTTCCTGCCAGATCATACATAGTAATGGTAATATTTTTTTCTTTAAGAGAAAGGAAATCTATCTGTAATGTGCTGCTTGCCGGGTTTGGATAAATCTTAATTTCATCTTTTCCAGTATTATTTCTTACACTCGTAACGGTTGATGTTCTGGAATATTTACGAAAGAAACTCCAGATAGTCTGACAATACGAAATGTCATTTGACGGCATGCCATACCATCGGTGTTCACCATTTATTACTTTATAAAAAATGACATCGCTGTTGTCTCTTCCGTTTTTATAAGAGAAGCGGACAAAGCGCAACCCGTCATTTGCTAAATCAGGCATAGTATCAATAGTGGGTGTGGTATCACAATGATTTTGTGTCACCCAGAATTTTACTGTTTTATCCGCACTCAATCCGAAGCCCGGAAACAGTCCGACTGTTTGTGTGCCGTCATAGCTGATAGTTGCATCAGATGTTCCATGAAACTTTAAATAAGGAATGCCTTTTGCAGGAACCAGACCTGATAAAAAATTTCCGTGCAGACCTGAAACATTTGCAACGGCTGCAAACCTCGTGGAGCTTTGTGTCGCTAATCTGTCTGTCATAAACCCACCGAATGAAAATCCAAAGACATACATTCTTGTGGTGTCAATCATGTATCTTGAAATCACGGTATCTACCAGGCCATTTAAATATCCAAAATCATCTACATCAGGATTTACATTTATAATCCCGGCACCTGCACCTGAATTCCACGCATTCTGTCCCAGCCATGGAAGAGCTTCCGCATATACGCAGATATAATTCGCCGTATCTGCAATACCTGACATACAGATATTTTTAAAATTATCTATATCATCACCATAGCCATGCAAGCCTAACAATAAAGGCACTTTCTTATTCTGTGTAATATAAATATCCGGCACATAAACAGAATACCTGCGGGTGAATCCTTTGTACTTGTAGGAACCGTCGATAAATCCTGCCATTGACGTACTAATCTGTACTAATAAAATGAATGCTGTTAAGTAATTCTTTTTGCTCATCTTTGGTTTGTATTAACGTAAAAAACCCATGCACATTTTATTTGTGTATGGGTTTTTAATAATAATTAATCAATTGTTAGTTGTGCTAACTCTTATTCTTTTTTGCAGCCTTCGCTTCGCGTTTCGGCATCACTTTAGCAGCACGTCTCTTATCCCAGTTTTGCGTGAAATTCATCCTGAATCCAACATTAAAATATAAAGTGGATGCATTATATTTAATGGCCGGTTCTTCCATCGGTTTATTGATATCAATTGCTTTTAATGCTATCCCTGTTGTGTAACGTAAGGTATTCGACTCTTCGGTAATTTCTTTTTTGTAAACGAAATGTTTCAGGTATTCAGGAGCCTCAGCAGCATTTGGAATATTTAATGGAATAGGCGTTAATGCACCAAGTATCGGCAATAGCGGTGATTCTGTTTTTAGTGAGAATTCTGTGAAAATGGTTTCTTTTGGTGAAATGGTAAATGCCTGCGCACGTACTTCCGCAAAAGCCCAGATGTTTTTAAATAATTTTACATCTATTGCAATGGATGCACTGACACCCACCGTAGGATTTAATTTCGATTTTGCAGTAGCAGTATATTCTGAATAAAAATCTGTTAAAACAGTAATCGGGATAATAGGCAATCCTGCTAATGTTTCTAATAACCTTCCAGAATGGTCTATTATTTTTGCATGTGTAACTGGTGAACCTCCTATTGGCAAACATAAACCTGCTTTACCTGTAATTCCAAAACGCTTGTTATTATCCCAATGCATAACGAGGTGCGGGTTCAGGTAAATGGCAGGTTGGATT
Source organism: Sphingobacteriales bacterium (assembly GCA_043757615.1). Lineage (GTDB taxonomy): Bacteria > Bacteroidota > Bacteroidia > Chitinophagales > JADIYW01 > JADJSS01. The sequence continues at coordinate 9,681 of JAYVPA010000009.1, forward strand.
TTGGTATATTCTTCTGCATAATAAGTTGCTTTTTTTCCGCCGCCTAAATCTATATCTGTATTTATTCTTGCATCTAATTGATTAGGATGCAATGCAATCGTATGTAAGATATCAATGCCAATAAATTTATTGAACATATGTCCCCAACCGAAACTGGCTTGCCAGCCACCGCCTAATGTGCCGAAAATAGGCTTTACACTTAAGGTAGTAGGTGTCTGATACCAATCTTTATTGCCAATTTCTTTAAATGAAAATTTATTGGTACTCAAAAATGGAATGCCATAACCTACGGAACCATATATAAACCATCCTTTTCCTTCCGGACGCGTTACTTTCTTTCGAATATTCAGTTTACTCTCAATAGTCGTTGTTGAAGCACCTATTGTAGCTGATTTTTTGGATTTTTTTTGTGCGTAACCGGAGTACGCTATCAAAAATATCGTAAGAAAGAGTATGGTTTTTTTCATGTATGATATCTATTGCTTGATTTCTATTCCTTTATCAGGATCATCTAACATGGTACCTGAACCTTTAGATTTTTTTTGGGATGAAGTCTTAGTTGATGATGATTTTCCTGCTCGTTTGCTTTCACGTTTTTTTATCATGTCAAAATCAATTCTTAAACCTGCATTAAAATACAATGTAGAAGCATTGAATTTTTGTCCCGGCTCATCCATTGGTTTATCAGGATCTATAGTTGGTAAATTCGTTTGTCCTGTAAGTCCTCTGATCACACCACCAATACCATCTGTAGTGAATAAACTTTTTGTGCCATATCGTGCTGTATTAGATTCTTCTGTAACTTCATTTCTGTAAACATAATGTTTCAGGAATTCCGGTGCTTCATCTATATTCGCAACATTAGACGGAATTGCTAATAAACCTTCCGGTGCATCTAATTTAATACCCAATATATTTAATTTTGATGTTTGTTTGAATTCGTCAAAA
>JAYVPA010000010.1:0-10498 GCA_043757615.1 Sphingobacteriales bacterium
AACATCTGAAGAGATTTACACGCATCGAAATGGCCGCACAGCTCGTATGAATAAGGAAGGAAATGTATTTCTTATTTTGACAAGCAAAGAAGAAATGCCACGTTTTTTACCTCAAGACATGGAAATCCTGGAATTGAAAAATGATATGTCTTTCCCTGAAAAACCGGATTGGAACACATTGACTATCAATAAAGGTAAAAAAGACAATATAAATAAGATGGATATTGTTGGATTTCTGTCAAAAATCGGAAAGCTGAGTCGTGAAGAATTAGGAATGGTGGAAGTAAAAGATTTTTTGTCGTATGCAGCAGTGAAACGTGAAAAAATTAATTCTGTATTGAAACTAACTAAAGACCAGAAAATAAAAAATAAAGCTGCAAAGGTATTTATAGAAGAATAATTACTATAAATCCAGACTTTCCAGATACAAATCTTCCACTTTTTTACGCGCCCATGCTGTTCTGCGCAAAAATTTCAAACTTGATTTAACGCTTGGGTCAATATTAAAACAACGGATATCAATATATTGTCCGAGTTTTTCCCAGCCATAATAATCTGCTAAATGCGTGACAATCATCTCCAAGGATTTGCCGTGCAGCGGATTATTTGCTTGTACTATCTGTTCAGACATGCTGTAAAATTAAGATTTTATTTCTTGCTGATAGTAAACTAAATGTATTACACAATGTTTAAATCGTTGCGTAGAGTTCATTTTTTAGGGCTTTTCAATTATCTTTGCCACTTAATCCTTAATTCACTAATGTATTTATATACCAACTGGGCAGCTACAATTCCTATGGCAAACGAAGAGCAGGATTTTGCACCATTCGTTGATTTATTGGCTCGTGTAATGGATGTTATCGGAACCGGTAAGATATATTTTGTTATCGATAATGCTTCCAAAGACAAAACGCTCGAATTAGCACAGGAGTTACAGAAAAAAGACGGAAGATTTGAAGTTATCTGGGCGCCGGATAACAAAAATGTGGTGGATGCGTACTTGACCGGGTTTAAAGTGGCTTATGAAAACGGTCACGACATCATTATAGAAATGGATGCGGGTTTAAGCCATGATCCGAGAGCAATTCCTATGTATCTGCGTGTGTTGAATGAAGGAAATGAAGTTGCATTTGGTTCTAGATTTATAAAAGATGGTTCTATGGGCGATTCACCTTTGAATAGAAGGATGTTAAGTAAAGTTGGAACATATTTAGCTAATTGGCTGTTAGGCACTAAGTTATACGATATGACTTCGGGATTTCAGGGCTTTCACCGGGATGTAATCGGTAAATTATTACAATATCCGTTGAAATCCAGAGCGCACTTTTACCAGACTGAAGTTAAGTATCTGCTAAGGAAACATCGCACTGCTGAAGTTCCAATTCACTACCAGGCTCCGTCACCAAGAGTTTCTCCCTCAGCAATTAAAAATGCGAGAGAAACGCTCTTTTATTATTTCATAGAAAGGTTAAAAGGAAATACACCTGTTATTTAATATAATTAATTAATAATAAGCACTTTAAAGTATGCCAGTTAAATCATTAGTCATAACTTCAATCGCTCCTGATACCTTAGAGGTTTTACATACATACGCCAAAGAATGTACCGCACGTGGCATTCATTTTATTATGATCGGTGATACAAAAAATCCTGAAAACTTTCACATTGAGGGTTGTGATTTCTGGTCTGTAAAACGTCAATTAGAACTTGATTCAAAATTTGCAAAACTTTGTCCTACAAAGCATTATGCAAGAAAAAATATTGGTTATATTATTGCCTTGCAAAATGGAACGGAAGAATTAGTAGAAACAGATGATGATAACTTGCCTCGGGAAGAATTCTGGAACCCAACTACAAAAATTATCAGCGCAGTTGATGTTAAAGAAACAGGTTGGGTAAATGTATATAAGTACTTTAGTAACAAGTTTGTATGGCCGCGTGGTTTGCCATTAGAAGAATTACAAAAAGAAACTCCGGCTCTATCCGGTTTTGAAACTAAAGATATTATTTGCCCCATACAGCAAGGTTTGGCAGATGAGAACCCGGATGTGGATGCAGTTTTCCGTCTTGCGTATCAATTACCTATGGATTTTGAAAAAACAGGTGTAAATGTAGCATTGGGTAATAATGCATGGAGTCCGTTTAACAGTCAGAATACCTATTGGTATAAAGAGGCATTTCCGTTATTGTATTTGCCGGCATATTGCAGTTTCCGTATGACGGATATCTGGCGCAGCTATGTGGCTCAGCGAATTTCATGGGCAAATGGCTGGTCAGTCTTATTTCATGATGCTACCGTCTGGCAGGAACGTAATCAGCATAATTTATTAAAGGATTTTGAAGATGAAATACCGGGATATCTGAATAACTTCAAGATTTGTGCTGAATTAGCGGATTTAAATATCAAGGGCGGCAAAGAAAATATGCTGGACGATTTATTGACTTCCTATAATATGCTTACCGGAAAAGGCTTTGTTGGCAAAGAAGAAGATGAATTGGTTCGTGCCTGGTGCGATGATATCAGTAAGGTTTGGTAATTTCTCATTAATTTATAATAATGGAACTGGAAAATCGTAAGTCATTTTTAGAATTAAAAGTAATTTGGAAAGATGACGATATGATTGAATTAAGCATAATGGCTTCCAATCTGAATTTTTATGGAAAAACACAAGTATACGTACAACCGGAGTCATTACTTGAATTTTCCAAATTATTAATTGGATTCCCTGAACATGATAAGACTTTATTCTATGAAATGGGTGAAAGAGACAGCTATGCCTATTTTTCAATGAGATATTATAAAATAAGCACTTATGGCCCTGTTGGTGTTGAAATTAATATAGAAAGTAATGTAGCAACAGAATTTAGAGAAGAAGAAAAAAGCAAAGTAAAACTAGAGATTATTGTTGAACCCAATTCAATAGATAATTTTCAAAGAGAATTATTAAATCTCACAGATTACCAAACAGGTTCAGCAATACTTTATGGAAGAGATAATCGAATTTAATTATTTCAAATCAAATAAATTTCCTACCCCAACGTAACGCTCGACATTAAATCCTTCCCCATAACTTACATTAATGGCTCTGCCGAAATCTTTGGCGCGGGCTAAGATAAAATCCAGAAAATCTTCTTTTGAGATAGGTGTCTGTGGTTCTTTAGACTCCGGGTCATGGAATTGTGACTTAAATGCTTTTATGGCTTCCAGTTTTTTTGTTTCAAAACCTGAAATATCCACTACAAAATCCGGTTTTATAAAATTATCCTGTATATATCTATACACCACTTTTGCTCTCCATGGCGTTTGATTCTCCGTTTGAATTTTGATCAATCCGCTCAGAAAATTAGCTCGTGAAACCAAATCGCCGCCACGTTTATGGTCTGGATGACGGTCAGAAACAGCATTTGCCAATATAATATCAGGCTGGTATTTTCTTATTGCAGAAACCACTTTTAATAAACTTGTTTCATCAATTTCAAAGAATCCGTCTCTTAAACCCAGATTCTCTCTTGCATGGATTCCTAAAATTTCAGAAGCTATTTTAGATTCTGCATCACGGATTTCGGCAGAACCGCGGGTGCCCAACTCTCCTCTTGTCAAATCAACAATTCCAACATTATATCCTAAACTGATATGTTTTAATACCGTACCGCTGCAAGCTAATTCCACATCATCCGGATGCGCCGCAAAAACTAAAATGTCAAGTTTTTCCATGTTCAAATATAAGTTTTTTTTAAACCACATAGAAGCATAGAAAAATCTATAAAAATCGAAGATTTTCTATGTACTTCTGATTTATCATTTTTACTTTAGAAAGAGAGATATTAAAAAACAAAGAAAGAATAATTCTTTTACAAGACTATGTGCCTATGTGGTTTAAAAAAAACTACTTAAATTGTAATTCAGTTTGATAAATAAATGTTTTACCAAGCTGGCCACCGATCCAGATTTTATCTCTTTTGTGAATATTGGAAGAATAATTCAGCAAGTAAAAAGTATCGTTTTCTTTTTGTGCAATTGCAGGATAAGCTGTATCACCTGTGGATGGAAAATCCATGACATGTTCGATTTCCATTTTCTCTTTATTGATTTTAAAAAGAGCAGTTACTTTTTTAGAAAATGAATACCGTATCAGATTTTTGCGTCGTTGTTTTTTATCAGGGAATTCTTCTTCAGTCGCATTTCCTTTTAAATGCCTGCGGGAAACCAGGTAAATATCATCACCTTCAGCAAACAACAATGCACTGTCGTATTTCAGTTTTGAAAATTTCTGTGACCATTTATCAATAGAATCTTTTGAAGCAAAACACAGATACGAACCTGAACCTTCCAAGCGGACTGTTGACCAGATATTTCCTTGTTTATCAAAAATGAATTCACCTTCTTCGGAACCTTTTGTAGTTACTTGCGGCTGTTCGGAAATTTGCTGAAAATTTACACCATCTGCAGAAGAGAATAATCTCAGGTTTGCATGATGTCCGTCATTGTATAAATTCACACCATAATAGGCGGATAAATATAGTTTGTCATTTTGTGTCCTGAAACGCCAGTCAACAAAACCGTCGAGGTTTGTTTTTATTTTGGCACACCAGCCTGTATCTGAAAGTTTGCTTGTCCAGATATGTTTTGGTTCAAATTTAAACATCTTTGTACCGCCTTCAAAAAAATATAAATGTAATCGTTGATTGAAAACTGCAAAACGTGGTTCGCGAAGATCTGCATTTACAAAGAATTCCGTTTCATATTTCCAGGTCTTGAAATCCTCAGTGCTAATTACGTATAACCTTGCTTTTTTAGATGCAAAATGAGTGGGTGCTGTCCTGAACGCACAATAATACTTTCCGTTATATTGAACCAAATCTAAGTTGTTATTGGAATTCCTGCATTTTATGTTCACGGGAATATCAGCAGATGGAATCAATTGTTTCCATTCAGAGGTAGTTATTTTTTGCGCAAATAAAATAGGTGTAAGAAAAAATAAAATAGCAGAAAATAAGTAACATTTCATAAGAATTCAACCACTATTTTTTGAGTAATTCTTTTATTTCCTCTTTTATTTTATCGGAATCAGGTTGGGTTGTTGGAATAAAATAATCAACGACTTTACCGTCTTTATCAATCAGGTATTTATGAAAATTCCATTTGGGGTTTGTCAGTAAACCGGGACCAGATGCTTGTTTTGCCATGAACTTAAATAACTCATGCTGCTCCTCTCCTTTTTTTACATGCACTTTTTCCATGATTGGAAATGTTACACCATAATTTATCTTACAAAATTCCTGAGCCTGATCAGCTGTGTTTGGTTCTTGTCCGGCAAAATCATTAGACGGAAATCCGATGATTTCAAATCCTTCGTTTTTAAATTCTTTATATAGCTTTTCTAGCTTATCAAATTGAGGAGTTAATCCGCATTTAGAAGCAGTATTTACTACCATTACCACTTTTCCTTTATAGTCTGCAAGATCGACTATTTTATTCTGGGCATTTTTTACAGTAAACTCGTGTATTGATTTTTGCATATGTATTTCTGAATTTTATTTTTTTTTATTCGGAACTGTAGGTGTATTAAACTGCTCATTTTGTATGATGTAATTTGTACCGTCTGTATGATAAATATATTGTAATCTTTGTATGTAATTTTCTATTTCTTTGTCTTCTCCTTGCGGATCATACTTTGCTTTCATATCAAGGCTAAAAAACTTACCTGCAAAATTCCACCAGAATGCTTTCCATCCGCTTCGGTATTCTTTTAATAAATCAAAAACGGTTTGACCGGTTTCCCTGTTAATTAACTTTATTAAATATTGTCCTTGTATATGCGTAAGATTCCTCAGGTTAGATTCAAATTCACCACGCATCACTTTTTCACAGTCATTTAGGTAACGTTTGCGTTCAGATTTTGTTTTGCAGTTTTGTAAATCATCATTGATTTTCTTAGTTAGACGTGCAGTTCTTAAGGCATAAGGATATACTTTTCTTAAATAACGCATCTTCCATTCTTCCAAATTTACTTTCTCTAATTTGGAAGCAGTTACCTCAATAGGCTCCAGAATAATTTCATCCATCGTATCGCCGTTTAATATCATTTGCGGCAACCTGATAGTGTCTTTTTCTGATTGAGCACGACTTGCGGATAAAAATCCCAACGAAAATAACAATATGAAGAATATATTTTTCACTCTTTAAAATTACATATAAAATTAAATAAACGACAATTGGTTCAAAATAATTCAGTTTATATAAGATTTCAATTCTTTAAATTAGGATTATTTCGTTTTGCGTAATAAATTAGACCAATCAAGTAAATCCTTAAAAACACTTACAGCTTTTTATCAATGAAATACTATGCAATTATACTATTATTTACGTTTAGCTGTATGAAGCAATCTGTTATAAATAATGAAAATATAGTTGCTGCAATATGTTATTATGATCAAAGATACAATGAATACCAGCGTGTAAATATTCAAATAGCTCAAACTTATATTGATTCTATTCAATTTATATCTGCCAAAAATAATTATAACAAAGGAATTGGCCTGGCAGCTTTGGACAGAGGATTACTGGAACATGTAAAAGGAAATTTTAACCTGGCAATAAATTATAATGAAAAAGCATTGGCGAATTTTATCGGATTGAAAAATGATCCATTAAAGGCTAAGTCTCTGGCCGCATTAGGTATGAATTACTGGCAAAAAGGGGAAAATGATAAAGCATTGCAGTATTTATTTAAAGCGCTGAAATTAAATGAACAACTAAATATAAAAAATGAACTGGCTGCAACATACAATCAGATTTCAATGGTGTATCAGTCTCAAAGCAAGATTTCTTTAGCTGAAGAATTTGCGAATAAGTCCCTATCTATTATAAACAATTCCGAGCCGGATTTACAACACATTTCAACGTTTCATAACCTGGCAAACATTTATGGAATGCAGGGGAAATATAAAGAAGCACTTCGGTTTGACAGTATTGGTTTGAATTATTGCGAACAGTTAAAAGTTGAATTCAATAAATCCATGTTTTACGATAATATGGCAAACTGTTTATATTTCGCAAGTGATTTACAGAAATCCATAGATTATCATTTAAAGGCTATTAATATAGATTCGTCGTTTGGAAATAATAAACAGTTAGGTGATACTTATTGCAATATGGGTGCCATTTATGACGAACAGAAAGATTATAATAAGTCAATAGCATATTATAAGAAAAGTATTGAACTGTGTAAAAAATCAGCGTATAAAATCGGCAGCAGAAATGCATTAAAACAATTAAGTGAACTGTATTTTAAAACCGGTAACACAACTGAAGCATATCAGCTTTTACAGGAAAGCACGACAGTGAAGGACAGTATGATTAATGAAGCATCTGAACAAAAAATAGCAGAACTGCAGACATTATTCGAAACAGAAAAAAAGAAACAGCAGATAGCTCAGCAGGATTTAATCATCAGCAGAAGAAATATTTTACTGGCAGCATTATTAAGTATTTTTCTATTATCACTCATCACTTTTTATTTTATTTACAATAGAAATAAATTAAAGCAGGAAAAAAAACTACAACAGGAATTATTGAATGAAGAAGCAAAGCGTTCAAAAGCAATTTTAGAATCTGAAGAAAATGAACGGCAACGCTTAGCACGGGAATTACATGATGGTGTTGGGCAATTATTGACAGCAACCAAACTTAACCTGAGTACTTTAGCAAATAATGTTATTGCGGATGAGAAAAATAAACTGCAGAATTCAATGGATATTCTGGATGAATCTATAAAAGAAATCAGGAATATTTCTCATAATATGGTGCCGGATTTATTATTGAAATACGGTATAAAAAGAGCTGTTGAAAATTTTATTTCCAGCATTAATCAGACGAAGAAACTTCAAATTCATTTTGAATGCAATAGTTTTGATGAAGCATCATTAGATAATACAAGTAAACTGATGTTGTACAGAATCATTCAGGAATCTGTGAATAACACTATAAAATATGCTCAGGCCTCGCAAATTACGATTCAACTTTCTGCTGACTCCACAGAGATTTCTTTACTGATGGAAGATAATGGCAAAGGATTTGATATAGAAGAAGCAAAACGGAAAGGCGGCATCGGTTTGAAAAATATGCAGCTCAGAACAAATTATCTGAAGGGAACATTAGATATTGAATCATCACTTAAAATCGGGACTACCATAATTATAGAAATTCCTTTATCTTAACAACAATGAAGAAACATAGAATAATATTGGTGGATGATCATCAGATGCTGATAGATGGATTGTCCGCTATTTTGTCGGCGAATAAGGATATTGAAATTGTAAAAACATTTACAAACGGTAATTTATTAATGGAAGAATTAAGTGAATTGAATCCTGAAATTGTGCTGACGGATATCAGTATGCCTGAAATTAACGGATATGAATTAACAAAGAAAATAAAAAAATTTAATCCTGAAATCCAGGTGATTGCTTTGTCGATGTCGGGAAATATTGCTGATATAAATAAGATGCTGGATGTTGGTATTTCCGGTTATGTTCTGAAAAATGTAGGTAACCAGGAATTGATTCAAGCGATTCATAAAGTAGCGCAAGGAAAAATGCATTTCAGTGATGATGTGATGGAAGAAATGGTAAAAAACAAACATGCAAAACCTGAAAAAAATGAAGGTACCGTAAAGCTTACGGAACGTGAGCTGGAAATTTTAAAATTGATTGTTCAGGAATTAAACAATGCAGAAATTGCAGATAAATTATTTATCAGCGAACGCACCGTGGAAACACATCGTAAAAACATGATCCGTAAATTTAATACAAAAACTATTGTGGGTTTGATTAAATACGCGATGGATAAGAAGTTGATTTAATCCGTACGTGTTAACACGCACACAAATTTACCTGATTATATTTACCTCTCATTGATTAAATACAAACTATATTTAACTGTCTTATTTAATCAAAAACCATACAATTAATTAAAAGACAAAACGGAGTTCGTTAGGAACTCCGTTTTTTATTATAATAAGATTAGTTCAATGAAAAAATTCTGCTAAATATCTTTCCGCATCTAAAGCTGCCATGCAACCTGAACCTGCTGATGTTACCGCTTGTCTGTAAATTTTATCCTGTATATCACCAGCAGCAAAAACACCGGCTACTTTTGTTTTAGTGGAATCCGGTGCAGTTATCAGATAACCTGTTTCATCCATTTCTAAATAATCTTTAAAAATATCGGAATTAGGTTTATGTCCAATCGCCACAAAAAATCCTTCTACCTTTATTTCAGAAACTTCATTCGTTTTATTGTTTTTCAAACGCACACCTTCTACTTTATGTTCGCCTAAAACTTCCTCCGTTTCACTGTTCCAATAAACTGTAATATTGTCTTTTGCCACCACTCTGTCCTGCATAATTTTAGATGCACGCATTTTTTCACTGCGCACTATCATGTGTACATGCGGACAAAGATTGGATAGATACAATGCTTCTTCACAAGCTGTATCTCCTGCGCCAACTATTACCACTTCTTTTCCTTTAAATAAAAAACCATCACAAACCGCACATGCAGAAACTCCGCTCCCGTTCAGTTTTTGTTCTGATGGAATACCCAGCCATTTCGCTTTTGCACCTGTTGCAATGATTACAGAATTTGCATGAATCTCCGTTTCTTCATCAATCCAGACTTTATGTACTTTTCCGGAAAAATCTACTTTGCTAACCGTACCAAAACGAACATCTGTACCAACACGTTCTGCTTGTCTTTGAAAATCATCCATCATCTTCGGCCCTGTTACCGCGTCAGGATAACCCGGGTAATTTTCTACATCCGTTGTAGTCATGAGGTGCCCGCCCGGTTCAATTCCGGTATATAAAACAGGTTTCAGGTTTGCGCGCGCAGCGTAAATAGCTGCAGTGTACCCCGCAGGCCCTGCACCAATTATTAAACAGTTTACAGTTTCAATCATATTAATTGCTGAATTAAAGAATTTGAGAATTATAGAATCACAAAATTATGTTTCTATGTGTTTTAACTAAACAGTTTGCGAAAATAAAAAGTTCTGTCTGGCTAAGGAAATTAATTTGTTAACATCACCTCACCCCTTTGATGCCTAAATAGAAATCAACAGTTGATGAATTGTCAAAACCTGTTCTATCAATGGTTGAGAATGGTCATTGTAAATAATAAAATCAGCAATTTTCATTTTCTCTTCTTCAGATAATTGTTTGTCTACCCTTGCCAGCACTTCTTCCCTGCTTATATCATCACGTTTTATAATTCTTGCAATCCGGTCCTCTAAAGGTGCGAAAACGGTAATCATTTTATCCATCAATTTAGAACTGCCGCTTTCAAACATGATGGCTGCTTCATAAAGTGTATAGGCTTTAACTTTATGGGTTTGAAACCAATTTTGCGTATCCTGAAAGACTGCAGGATGCACGATATCATTTAGTTGCTGTAATAAATTTTTGTCAGAAAAGGCTTTTTCTGCAATAAATTTGC
>JAYVPA010000011.1:0-2821 GCA_043757615.1 Sphingobacteriales bacterium
ACATTGGAAAATGTAGATGCAGCGATATTCAATCATACTTTTTATAATCCAAAGATACCGCAACAAGCAACTATTGAGGATACTATTTTAGCACCAACTTCTAAATATATTTTTATAATACCTGAGTACAACGGTAGTTTTCCCGGCATGTTCAAAGGTTTTATAGATGCGTGTGATGTCAAGAAATGTTTTCACAATAAGAAAGCATGTTTAACGGGCGTTGCTGAAGGCAGAGCTGGGAATCTGCGTGGTATGGAGCATCTGACAAATATTTTCAATCATATAAAAATGAATGTACTGCATTTCAAAATTCCGATTTCGCAGGTTCATTTAAGTCTGGATGAAAGCGGTAAACTCGTGAATCCTGATGTCATCAAAATGATTGAAACGCAGGTAGATTTATTCATGGAATTTTAATTTTATTGCATGCGCATTAGGTATATATTTATACTGATTCCCATTATTGTTGGCTTAGCTGTACGTTGTAATCAAACCAATACAACAAAACGCGAAATATTTCATATGAATATTTCTGCCGGACTTACTTCTTTAGATCCTGCATTTTCAAAAGACCAAGCGACGATGTGGTGCGATAACCAAATATTTAACGGCTTAGTACAGATTGATGAAAAACTGAATGTGCAGCCTTGCATTGCAAAAAGCTGGAAGATAAGTGATGATGGACTGCACTACGAATTTTATTTACGCAACAATGTATTCTTTCATGATAATGAAAAATTTGCGAATGGAAGAGGCAGGAAAGTTACAGCACAAGATTTTGTATACTCTTTAACTCGCTTAATAGATTCGACTATTGCATCAACAGGGGGCTGGTTGTTTAATGATAAAATAGATAAGAAAAATCCTTTTGAAGCAGTAAATGATTCTACGTTTAGAATAAATCTGAAAACACCGTTTCATCCTATGTTAGGCATGCTGACCTTGCAGTATTGTTCTGTGGTACCAAAAGAAGTAGCAGATTTTTACGGTAAAGATTTTCGTTCGCATCCTGTTGGTACAGGTCCTTTTAAATTGGTTCGCTGGGAAGAAAGTAATGTATTGATTCTTACTAAAAATGAAAATTATTTTGAGAAAGATGCGTCAGGCAACAGATTGCCATATTTAAAAGGTGTCCGCATCAGTTTCATTGCGGATAAAGGAACAGAGTTTATGCAATTTTCGCAAGGCAAACTAGACTTTATGACAGGTCTGGATATTTCGTATAAAGATAAATTGCTAACACGAACAGGAGAGTTGAATCCTGAATGGAAAGACAAGATTAATTTTGAAAAGATGCCTTACCTGAATACGGAATACTTAGGAATATCAATGGCGAAACAACCTTCGGAAGCATTAAAGAATAAAAAAGTTCGTCAGGCAATCAACTTTGCAATCGACAGAAAAAAAATGATTTCATATCTGCGCAATGGTATTGGTGTTTCTGCTGAAAGCGGCATGATTCCCAAAGGCGTTCCGTGTTTTGATGAGAATGCAGTTAAAGGTTATTCGTATGATGTAGAGAAAGCAAAAAAACTATTGATTGATGCAGGTTATCCGAATGGAAAAGGAATTGGCGAAATAAAAATTTATTCAAATCCCACATATACTGATTTGATAACAAATATCGCAAATGAACTTGCTAATATTGGTATTGTTTGCAAGATTGAAAATACACCGGCTACATTTTTACGTGAAGCAATGCGTAAAAATGAAGTGGAGTTTTTCCGTGCTTCGTGGATTGGTGATTATCCAGACGGAGAAAATTATTTAGCTTTATTTTACAGTAAGAATGGAGCGCCGCCGAATTATACATTCTTTAAAAATGATGAATACGATAAATTATACAAGGCAGCGATGAAAGAAACAAACCAGGATAAAACATGTGTTCTGTATCATCAGATGGAACAGCTGATTATTGATGAAGCACCCGTAGTCCCTTTGTTTTATGATGAAATCACACGTTTTACACACAAGAATATTTCTGGATTAAAACCTAACGGAATGAATCTGGTAATACTGAAAGAAGTAAAACTAAATTAGTATAGTACAGAGTAGTTAGTACTTAGATAAATACCTGAGAAATAATTATACTTTTAAAAAATGTAGTAAATTCAATATATTCTAAGTACTCAGTATTAACTATTAAATGCTAAATTCTCAATCATGATAACAAACATCATTAAAGATAAATCCACTAAACTGTTTATCTTTTTAGGCGGATTTTTTATTGCCAATGCATTTATTGCAGAAGTAATCGGTGTGAAAATATTTTCTTTAGAAGGTACGCTCGGAATTACACCATTCCATATTCCCTTGTTCGGACATGATTTTTCCTTCAATCTGACAGCCGGTGTTTTATTGTGGCCTGTTGTTTTTATCATGACAGATATTATCAATGAATATTATGGTGAACGCGGAGTGAAATTCTTATCGTACCTGACTGCAGCATTACTGGCATATGCATTTGCCATGTATTATTTAGCTATAAAGCTGGTGCCTGCAGATTGGTGGTCTGCTTCTAAATCTACAGTCGGAGTTTCTGATATGCAGGCAGCATATGCGCAGATTTTCGGACAAGGAATTGCTATCATCTTTGGTTCCCTGGTGGCATTTTTATTGGGCCAAGTAGTAGACGTGGTTATTTTTCATAAAATAAAAAAGATGACAGGTGAAAAATATATCTGGCTCAGAAGTACAGGTTCTACACTTGTTTCACAATTGATAGATAGTTTTGTTGTGTTGTTTATTGCATTTTATTTATACCCGAAATATATAAGTCAGTCGAATGGGCCTGCATGGTCATTTGCAGTAGTAATGTCTA
>JAYVPA010000012.1:0-36271 GCA_043757615.1 Sphingobacteriales bacterium
GAGATAGAAAATAAAGTATTGAGTGGTGAATTTGATGCCGGTGTAATTATTCATGAAAACCGATTTACGTATGCTCAAAAAGGTTTAAAAAAAATTATGGACTTGGGCGAATACTGGGAACAAACTTACAAAGTTCCGATTCCTCTTGGTGGAATTGCCATCAAACGAAATTTTGATATTGTACTACAAAAAAGTGTTGAGCGAATCATCAAACGCAGCATTGAGTTTGCTTTTAATAATCCTGAATCATCGAAAGAATTCGTTGCGCAGCATTCACAGGAAATGAGCGAAGAAGTATGCCGTCAGCATATCAATTTATACGTCAATAAATATAGTCTGGCATTAGGGAAAGAAGGAGAATTTGCTGTTAATACATTATACAGAATTGCGCAGGAACATGAAATCATACCTGTACTATATAATCCTATCTTTGTGGAATAAAAAAGATTCTAAAACAAGTTCAGAATGACAGCATTCTATTTACTTGCAAATTCTTTCAATGCATCTAAACGTTGCTGTAAATTAAAATTCCATTCCTGTTGTTTTTGTGCATCAGTACTATGTTTCGTTTCTCTATCGTAATCATTTTCTTCTTCCTCCCATTCTTTCATAATATTTTTAGTGATAGATTTTATTTTGAAAACATCACTAACAGAAAGTATATTTTCTTTTAATCGCTTCCGCAATAAACGTGCATATAATTCTGTAATATCAAAATGCAATTGTTCGTGTTTCAAGATATAATCTGACTGCAGCTCTTTTTTGCTCCATGATAATTTTGGAAAATATTTTGCAGAAACCGACCAGTTTATCTGGCTTCTTTTAGTGTAGTAAGAGAATTCCACAGAAGAAGCAGTCATGGCAACTTCTGACGCAAAATCTACCGGCTTTGCCTGGAAGTCACTCCATATCAGTCTTCTGTCTGCTTTCCAGGTAAAGAAAACTTTGTAGCCTCCCGAACCCATTGGCGGCAATGCAAAAGTAACTGTAGCCAGTAAGAAGGAGAATATGAAAAGTGTATGTTTTTTCATTATCAATACAAACGCAAAAAGTATACCGAAAATTACAGTTTAGGTTGTTAATAAAACTAAAATTTATTCTTGTACAATACGGAACTGTTTATTATAAACATCAAAATTACTGACCAAATCATCAATAAATTGTTGTCCGTATTTTATATAATAAGATGAGAAATTGTCGACTCTCTCCTGTAATGAATTATCCGGAAATAACTGAGATTTAATAGTTTCGATCTGATTCAGTTCTGTTTCATTTTTTTGTTTCAGCGATTTCATTAAACGCTTCTGGATACTTTCTATGCTTTGTATAGATTTTTGTAGTTCAGCACCTACGGTACTTACTAGGCTTGCATCTATATTTTTAGTCAATTCCTGCATTTTACCAAACGTAGACTCCAGTTCATATTTATAAACTGAAACGTCGATATTTGCGTCCGTATTTTTTGCAATGAATTCTTTTTTTAATTCTTCCAATTCCTTAAAAAAATCCTGTGACTGAAACCCTATTTTTTCTATTTTCTTCGAAATAATTGAATTTACAAATAACACAGAATTACGTAATATCAACTGCGGAAAATTTACTTTGTAAAAATCAAATATGGGTTTTAACTGCAGCCAGTAGCTTAATTCACCGGCGCCACCAATGTATGCTAAAGAAGGTAATATTTTTTGCTGGAATAATGGACGTAAGATAACATTTGGTGAAAACCGTTCCGGGTGATTCTGCAGTTCATTGAGAATCTCAGTTTCAGTAAATTTTAATTCTGAATTCTGAATTCTGAATTCTGAATTATCTTTTACGATTCTTTCTCTTGAATTTTTTGAAAGATAAAATAAATTGATTTCACGTGGAGTGGCTTGTTGTTTATAACCATTTACTTCCAGTTGCTTTAACTGCTCTGTAACTAACTTAAATGAATATTGATTCAATAATTCATCTTTCATTACATCGGTAAATTGTTTTTTAAATGCAGCATCATTTCCATCAATTACAACTAAACCATATTTACCAAATAATGAATTTACCAGAAAACGGCCTGCCTTTGATAATGTTGATTGTGAATATGCTGATTTAAATGAACTGATTAAATCATTACTGTCATCCACATTCAGAATTGTTTTTATCTCATCTATTAATGATGACATGGTTGCAGTTGAATATTCACCTGTAGCGCCTCCTTGTTTATCATTCCATTCAATCTTTTTATTGTAAAGATGGATATGATTAATTTCTTCAAAATCATGGTCTTCACTACCTATCCAATAAACAGGCACAAAATTATAGTTTGGATATTTTATTTTTAGCTGATTGCATGTCGAAATTGTTTGAGCAATTTTATAGATGTAATACAATGGTCCGCCGAAAATATTTAACTGATGAGCTGTTACAATGCAAAATGTATTTTCTGATTCAAGTGATTGAATATTTTGTTGAACTGAATTATCTTTTTCAATATCAGCATATTGTTTATTTATAGTTTCAACTAAAGTTTTCCTGTCAATATTTTCTTTCTGCTTATCAGCAATTACTTTTTCAATTGCTTCTATATTATTCTCATATTGATAAAACTGTTTTGCATTTTCATCTTGGGAAACATAATCCAATATAAGTTTGGGAAAAAGATTGGTTTGTGAAAATGGAATGTTTTGAAAGGTCATATAGACTTAATTATAAATTACTTCAGCGTATAAATCAAAGTCAGTTGCATCATTTATTTTTACCATACAAAAATCACCGATTCTACAAAAATTTTTCTTAGCATCAATCAACACTTCATTATCTACTTCCGGTGAATCGTATTCGGTTCGTCCGACAAAATAACCGCTTTCTTTTCTGTCAACCAGAACTTTAAATGTTTTGCCGATTTTTTCTTCATTTTTCTGAAAAGAAATTTCCTGTTGAATCTGCATCAGCCTGCTTGCTCGTTCTTCTTTCGTATCTGTATCAATATCATCTTCAAAATCATGGGCTGCTGTATCGTCTTCGTGGGAATATTGAAACACACCCAAACGTTCAAATTGCATGTCACTTACAAAATCACACATATCCTGAAAATCTTCTTCAGTTTCGCCTGGAAAACCAACCAGCATGGTCGTTCTGATAGCAATATCAGGTATTTTACTTCTGATTTGTTGTATCAACTCACGCGTTTCTTCCTGTGTAATCTGCCTCTGCATACGTTTCAAAATATTATTATTTGCGTGCTGCAAAGGCAAATCTAAATAGTTGCAAACTTTATCACATGCTTTTATCGCATCTAAAATATCCAATGGGAATTTACTCGGATATGCATAATGCAAACGAATCCATTCAATTCCTTCCACTTCATTCAACTGATATAATAATTTTGATAAAGCACGTTCTTTATAAATATCCAAACCGTAGTAGGTAAGTTCCTGTGCAATCAGCATAATTTCTTTCACTCCTTGTTGAGCCAAATTCTTTGCTTCTGCAATAACATCTTCTATCGTTTTTGAAACGTGTTTACCACGCATCAATGGAATCGCACAAAACGTACAAGTTCTGTTACAACCTTCTGAAATTTTTAAATATGCATAATGCTGCGGTGTTGTCAGATAACGCTCGCCTATTAATTCATGTTTGTAATCAGCATTTAATTTTTTGAGTAATTGCGGTAATTCCAAGGTTCCGAAATATGCATCTACTTGTGGAATCTCTACTTCTAAATCATCTTTATAGCGCTGCGACAAACAACCGGTCACATATAATTTTTCTATCTTACCTTTTTCTTTTTGTTTCGCGTAAGATAAAATTGTATTGATTGATTCTTCTTTTGCTTTGTCAATAAAACCACAGGTATTGACGATGATAATATTTGCATCTTTTTTTTCTGACTGATGTTCTACATCAAAATCATTATATTTTAATTGCGACACCAATACCTCGGAATCTACTAAGTTTTTAGAACAGCCTAAAGTAATGACGTTATATTTATCTTTTGTATGTGATTTTGTTTTCATTGAATATACAAAGGTACTAATTCAGAGTTTACCTGACTATTAAATCAATACTTTAGCAACCATTTTACGGTCTCATTGGCATCGGCAATAGACCAGGAATGAGGATGTCTGAATCTCAGTATTTTACGATAGCCCTTGTCTTTTGTCAATACTAGCTGTGTTTGATTATTGCCGTTTTTAATCAATTCATTAAAGAAACTTACATTATCCAGCACGTTTAAATCATATGCGCTCCAGTGCTTCTCTTTGATTGCCCAGTTAAAATCCGGTTCACAATAAGTCAGAATCGGTATATTCTCAAATAAACGGCTGCCGAATTTATTTCTGTCTTCGTAACAATATGGCGATAATTTCACGTAATTATCATACGCAAAAAATAAATCTCCTTTAAAAAAGGTACGCATTTTTTCCAGCATCATTTTATATAGAGGTTTATTTGCCGTGTATGCAGTAGTATCATTCATCCAGTTATCATACACTTTATACAAGCGGACGAAATCCAGCGGCGGATCAATAGTGAACACCGCTTTTGGTTTAGGTTTTATATCATACACATTGCAATGCTGCACATATTTAACCACGCCTGAACCGCCCAACGAGTAACCACCTAAATAATAGTTTTCTTTTGGAATATTATATCTTGAAAGCAGAATAGGAATCATGCTGTCTAAATAATGCTGTGCATTTCCATCTATCTGAAATGACAAACTGCCTTCGTTATTACTAATGATTACTGTTAGAATGCCTTGTGAAGCTGCTACCGATGGAATGTTTGTTTCAATTTCAGCCAATTGCGGTGATTCTCCTAAGCCTGGAATTAAAATCAGTAATTTTTGTGCCGGACCGTTCGGACGATACATGACAGCATAATTCTTTGAGCTGTCACCATTATGGTCAAAATAATCAATCGTCCGAAAATAAGATGCTGATGATTTTTGTGCAAAAGAGTTTGCAGCAACTAAAATGAAAATTAATATGATTAAATTTCTCTTCATTAGAAAATCAATCCTGTAAATATTACACTTTAAATCCAATTCTTCTTCTTTCTTTTTGGTCAATTTCTTGTTTGTCTTTTGTTATCAAATAATCTAATGCTTCATATACATCTGAAAACCGTTTATCGTGTTCTATCAATTTCTCAGCCAGTTGTAAATAATCCAATGTATATTGCCTGATTTTTACAAAAGTGCGCATAATAGAAATATTTACTTCTATGGCTTTCTGACTGTTTAATACACTGCTCAGCATAGCAACACCTTGCTCCGTAAATGCATAAGATAAATATTTACTATGTTTCCCTTTTCCTTTTTCTATTTCTTCTAAGGTTTCAATTTGCAACCTTAGAGATTGATATTCTTCCTTTGTTAATTGAAACATAAAATCTTCAGGAAAACGATTTAGATTTCTTTTAACAGCTAAATTTAGATTTTTTGTTTGTACTTCATATAATGCTGCTAAATCATAATCCAACATTACTTTTACATCTCTAATAGTATGAATTTTGCTTTGAATAATCTGTAATTCCATTTGTATCGTTTATCTATTTAGATACAAATACTGCACAAATTCCATAAATTTTAAGAAAGAAAACTTGAGGTGCAAAATTGCACCTCAAGTTTTCTAATTTTTTTGTTCTAAGGTTGAAAATTGAGACCTTAAAGATTACTCAAACAAAGTATCAATAAATGCTTGCCGATTGAAAACTTGCAGTTGCTCCATTTTTTCACCTAAGCCAATATATTTAATAGGGATTTTGAACTCATCAGCAATACTTAAAACCACACCGCCTTTTGCAGTGCCGTCTAATTTAGTCAATGCCAACGCTGTTACCTGCGTTGCCGCGGAAAAATGTTTTGCCTGTTCCAGTGCATTTTGACCTGTACTTGCATCTAAGACCAATAAAACTTCATGCGGCGCATCCGGAATCACTTTCGACATCACTTTTTTGATTTTAGAAAGTTCGTCCATCAAACCTTGTTTATTATGCAAACGACCGGCTGTATCTAAAATGACCACATCCACACCTTTTGCCACACCGCTTTGCACCGTGTCAAATGCTACTGCTGCCGGATCGCTGCCCATCGCCTGTTTTACAATCTGCACGCCCACGCGTTCACTCCAGAGATTTAATTGTTCTACAGCTGCCGCGCGGAACGTATCGCCGGCACCAAGCAATACTTCCTTTCCTGCTTTTTTTAACTGATACGCTAATTTTCCAATGGTCGTTGTTTTACCAACGCCATTTACACCAACCACCATAATTACATACGGTTTCTTGTCTGTATTTGGTATAAAATCAATTAAGTCTTTTGTATTATTTTCGGCTAAAATATTACCTATCTCATCCTTCAGAATCTGGTTAAGTTCGTTTGTATTCAGATATTTATCTTTTGAAACGCGTGCTTCCAGTCTATCTATAATTTTGATAGTTGTAGGCAAGCCAACATCTGATGAAATTAAGATTTCTTCTAATTCATCTAAAAATGCTATATCAACTGTCGATTTCCCTGCAACTGCTTTAGATATTTTGGAAAAAAAGCCTTGTTTGGTTTTATCTAAACTTTCATTCAGCTGTTTTTCCTCTATCTGCAACTCTTCTGCCGACTTTATTTTAGCGAATATTTTATCAAAAATGCCCAAAATAAAAATGTTTAATCGTTATGATAATGTTTATTAAGCATCAAATATAAACAAAAAAGCCTCTCTTATAAGAGAAGCTTATATTTAACTGATTATTAATCAATTACATGCTTTTTACTGTGTCTTGCAACAAATCTTTATGCACTACTTTTTCACGAGTAGAATATGCACCTGATTTGTCAGAACGAACGAACTTGATGATTTTCACCATGTTTTTGGATTCACCAACATTCTTACCTCTGTCTACTTTCGCATTTTTTGATACTTTTGCCATGACTTATTATTTTATTTCTTTGTGAACAGTTACTTTTTTCATGATTGGGTTGAATTTTTTCAACTCAATTCTTTCAGGTGTATTTTTTCTGTTTTTCGTAGTAATGTAACGAGAAACACCAGGTAAACCTGAAGTTTTATGCTCTGTACATTCTAAGATTACCTGAATTCTATTGCCTTTCTTCTTTGCCATTTTTTCTAAATTTTAGAAACCTAATTGAATTTCACCTTTTTTCTGCAATTCTTTTAAGTAAGTGTAAATACCTTTTTTGTTGATTGTTTTGATAGCAGAAGTAGCTACTTTCAACTCAATCCATCTGTCTAATTCAGGGATAAAGAATGTTTTTTTCTGTAAATTCGGATAGAATTTTCTTTTTGTCTTAATGTTGGAGTGCGAAACGCTGTTTCCTGACATTGGACCTTTTCCTGATAAATCGCAAAATCTTGCCATAATTTTTTCTTTTAAGAGGTGCAAATATCGGAATAATTTCCGGAAATACAAAACACCTTATACACAAATGTTTATTCCAAATAAGTGAACCTGAAGGGAGTCGAACCCCTAACCTTCTCATCCGTAGTGAGATGCTCTATCCAATTAAGCTACAGGTCCGATAAATTTGGAGTGCGAAGATAAGAATAATTTGAAAATTAGGCAATTTGAAAATTTGAAAATGATGTTATGAGATAATTAATAATAGATAATTAACGATGAAACTAATGATTAAACGTTAAAAATGCAGAAAATTATCTAATTGTTGATAATCAGCCCGTCTTTCATCACCAACTTTCTGTCTGCTTTCTCAGCGAGATGATCATTATGCGTCACAATTATGAAAGTCTGGTTGAATTCTTTCTTCAAGTCGAAGAATAACTGGTGCAATTCTTCACTCCTTTCCGTGTCAAGATTCCCGGTAGGTTCATCTGCTAAAATCACCAAAGGCTGGTTCATTAAAGCCCGAGCTACAGACACACGCTGTTGTTCCCCACCTGAAAGTTCATTTGGCTTGTGATTGATTCTGTCTTTTAAACCTAAGAAATCCAGCAATTCCATGGCACGTTTCTTTGTTTCTGCTTCATTCTTTTTAGCGATAAAAGCAGGAATACTCACATTTTCCAATGCTGTAAATTCGGGCAGCAAATGATGAAACTGAAATACAAACCCTAAATTCCTGTTTCTGAAATCAGAAAGCTCTTTGTCTTTCAAGCCTGAAATATCCTGATTATTTATTGTAACGATTCCTGAATCCGCTTTATCCAAGGTTCCAATGATATGCAGTAAGGTAGATTTTCCCGCACCGGATGGCCCAACAATGCATACCAGATCGCCTTTATTTATCTCTAAGGAAACACCTTTCAGGACTTGCAGTTGTTCGTAGGATTTATGAATATTTTTACAGGAAATCATTTAAGCAAGTCTGTTATTATAATCTGCATTTTACGCAATAAACCCATGCGCGCGGGTTAATATCTGTTTTTATTTTTATAATTGCTGTTTCTGCTTCCTTGTTATCCAACTGAATAGCAGTATGAAATAGTTTTTCAGCATCATCTTTAATAATATCTACAACATATCCTTTTTGCTCAATTTCAGTCTTTAATTTTTCTGCCCGCGTTATGGTAAAAAAAGCTCCGATAACTACATAGGTATTATCTAATGAAAGACTCGCTAGATTTGTTTCAACAGGTTTTAAATCTTGTTTTATTTTATCTTTTACAACAAGCAAAGGCTTTGCAACCGTTTCAACTTTTTTAATCGATTCTGCAGACGATTTTTCAAAAACAGGAATTAATGAAGACTGACTTTGATTTAAGTTTCCTTTATGAATATTCCAGATCAAAGAAGAGCCTATAAATAGTATTGCCAAAATTGCTGTGAGCCAGGAAAATATTTTAGAGTTCTTTTTCGGCGTTACAATATCTTCCATTAATTCTGGCCGCAGTTTACGCTGATACGTTTCTTTTATAGCACCTCCATCGTCTTTCAGTCGTTCAATAGGCTGTAAAGACAATGTATGTAAGCCAAAGCTTTCAGGTAAATAATTTTTTGAATAATATGGCTGAAACTGAATATTATTTTCAGCATCGGTTGTCAATTTTCCGATATCATTAAAAATTAGACTTTTATGTTGTGCCAATGCAGCATTGCATTGTTTAATAAAATCTATCACTTTCATTTCTGCTTTAACATACGAAACAGATAAATTTTGAGAGACTGCGTTTATCAAAAGCCCGTCGTTATATTGCAAAGACCGATTGAAGGCAATCAATTTATTTGGCGGCAGAATGGTATGTTGCTGCAAACGGATTTCAGCCGGATTATAATTACCGATGAATGCTCCGAAATTCGGAATAATCACGCAGTTGTTGGTTAATAATAATTGCTGTATTAATTCTACCATTTAAGCAAAGTTAATTTTTTAAAGATAGATTCCAAATTATTTTAATCCACGTATTTATAACGTTGCCCACGTATTGCTAAAAGCTCAATTTTACACCACCGATAACCTGGAAGCTGTATGTTGGATATTTATAAAAACGCTGCCATTTCTGGAAACCCAGATTATTCAAATCAACAAAAACTCCAATGTTCTTTGTTATAAAATAGTTTCCTGAGAAATTTATATCTATCAACCCTTTAAAAGGAATTGTATGTCTTTCTGTAATCGGTCCTAAAAATCCCGGCATCGTTAAAGTATAAGTTGCGTTTGTTTTGCTTTGTCCGGTAATATCAATATTGAAATACAATTTACTTTTCCAGTTATAGAACGCAGAAACTCCTGCTTTTATAGAAGGCAGATAAGACAAGTCCACAGCCGATTGTTTTGAGTAAATAAAATAATCAAACCATGCTTTTGCACCGAATGAAGTTCCTCTGTTGTAAGAAAGTCCGATATGAGGATTCCATGATTTCACGCTATAAATGCTTTGTACATCAAAACCAATATCTGTACTTTCTGCTCCTAGGTAGTTATAGGTATTATGAACGAACTGCGCATTTGTTCTTGAAACCATCTGACTGAAACGCAGGTCGTAACCAAATCCTTTTGCACTACCGCGAAGCCCCACTATTGTGCGTGTTTCATCAATAGAATTATTATAATTTGCAGTTACGATAAACGGATTTTCCATGGAAAGATTATTCAAACTGTTTATCTTCACCTGGGTTCTCCATTCATTATACATCACCAAATAATCTTTATAAATCTGTAACTGGTTTTCAATTTCAGGCAGGACATAAAACGTTCTGTTGGTAACAATCAAATTTGGACCTGCTTTAAACTGCCATATTTTGAATTTTATTTTTCCGTAAGGAATCGCCTGTACTGTAAGGTGATTCTGATTATTAGAAGATGCTGCAAATGAAGTATCTTGGTAATTATCTTTATAAGAAACATTTGTCACATTTACACTTGCACCCAGCCAGTAATTCTTTTTAAAGTTGTACCCGCCTTGTGCTGATACGCCAATTGTCAGTTCTTTTGGTTTGTGAAAAATATTCTTATTAATCACGGAAGTGAAATTTACTTCTCCGCTGTAATAATAATCAGATTCTTCAATTCCACGCAATTTTACAGCACCCCCGAAACGGTTAAAATTTGTTTTCATAGAATCTTTTGTGAAAATACTATCCGCGTAACCGTAAAAATTGTGCTGGTTTAATCCGTAAAACAATTCACCACCGATAGATGCTTTTTTCTTGATATAATATTCACCAAATCCTCTGATTTTAAAATCTGTATAATTTTTGAATTCGGTTTTATTTTTGAAAGTTGTAATAAAATCCAGATTTAAACCTGCACTATATTTTGTCTTAATTGGATTGGTAATGATGATTTGTGCCAATGCTGTCAGCGGATAACCGAACCCTAATTTTGCATAGAAGAACTGGTTCTTTTCAGGTTTCTTTCCTGCTGCTTTTATCGGTCTGATGTCTTCAGGTTTATAATCAATCTTTCCTTTCACATCAGAATAGGAATAAGTTTGTGGATCAGGTTTTGCTTTTATAAAATTTGGTAAGTTCGGACCAAACGGCACTTTATTAGATGATATCAGAATCGGCTCGTATGCTTTCACAATATCCACTTCATCTAATGATGGCAATGTATCTATATTGCTTTGTGCGTATGATGAGCCAAGAGCCAAGAGCCAAGAGCCAAGAATGAAAGACGAGTTTAAAATTATATTCTTCATTATTTCTTTTTAATTTTATTAATTTTTTCACGCAAAGACGCAAAGAGCGCAAAGTTTATTTTTATTATTTTTATCAGATTAAATCATAACAATCCGCTTAATCTGTGTTCTATTTACCATTCTCAAAATTCATTTGAGTGCCGTTGTCTTGTAATTTTAATTTTGAACCATCCATTTCACTTGCCACAATTGCATCCAGTTTTTGCTGTGCTTCTTTTTTCACATCATCATCCTGTGAATAATTATCCAGTAAACTTTGTAAGGTTGCTTTTGCCTGCAATAATTTATTATCCTCTTTATAGATATCGCTTAATAAAATAAATGTCTTACCTAAATAATATTCATACGAAGGAAATTTATCCAGATAATCATTACAATCTTTTTCAGCTTGTTTTTTATTTCCTATTAAGTAATAGATTTTTGCTACTGTATATTTTGATTCTGCTGCCTGTTCGTTATTTACTGTTTTTACTACAAACTCCAATTCTTTCAATGCTTTTTCATAATCCTTTTGGTTAAACAAACTCATACCTTTATAATAAGCCATTTCTGCTTTATAGAATTCAGGTAATGAAGGTAACACAGCAACCTTTGCAATGTTATCCATACATTCCTGATATTTCTTTAAGAAGAATGTAGTACGCATCAATCCGATTAAAGATTCGCGTTTATTCTCATCTAGTGTAGCAATACTTTGCAGCTTGACATACAATTCATAAGAACGTACATAATTTTTAAAATCATAATAATTGATATTAGCTGCCCGTGCTGTAGAACGTTCAGTAAATCTGTTTTGAGATTGATTGATTACATACTCATACCCTTTCAATGCGTTTGTGAAATCCTGCTTAGTATACAAACATTCTGATTTATAGAAATTGGCCTGCAATGCAAAATAACCATTCGGGAACTGCTGCAAATAGGCTGTAAATCCTTGCAGTGCTTTGTCTGTACTTCCGTTAAAGAATTGTTTTTCTGCTGAAAGATAAATGATAGAATCCTGTTCAGATGCGGTAACTTTCGAACCCGGATATTTATTTGCATAAGTGATATAGCCATTCGGATCACCTTTCGCAATATAGATTTCTTTGATTGCCAGCATCGCTTCATTTGATGCCGGTGTTGACGGATAGTATTGAACTACTTTCTGATACCAACTCAATGATTCATCATAACTGTCGCGGTTAAAATAAATCAAGCCTAATTTTAAATAGGCTTCAGGAACCTGATCTGATTTTGGATTTTTTGTAAACAAAGATTTGAATGCAGTAATTGCTAAATCATCTTTGTCTTGAGCCATATAGGTATTCCCTGTCTGCATGATAGCATCATCCACAAAAGCAGAATTAGGGAAACGTGCCACCAAAGCCTGCATGCCTGCAATTTTATCATTGTAATTTCCGCCCAATCCATCTATAATAGACTTCTGGTACAAGGCATAATCCGCACCTTGTGCATTTGCTCTTATGACTTCATCATAATATTGAGAAGCAGATTTATATTGTTTCTCCATGAAATAACAATCCGCCAGACGAATCATTGCATCGGGATAAACCTGTTGTTTGTTCGTAAGATTATTATCATTCTTTAATGCTGTAACCGCTTTCAGGAAATAGTCATCTGCATTTTTATAATCTTTCTTTTTATAAAAATTATAACCCTGTAAATAATTTCCTGTACCAGCGTTTACTTTATCAGAATGTTCTGGACTTACAAAAGCAGCCATTGACAAAAATTTATTCGCTAATGCAATCGATTTATCGTATTCTGATTTTTGGTAAGCCATGTCTGCTTTCCAGTAATAACACAATGCTTCTATACTTTTTGAATTTGGATATTTCAGCGATTTATCAAAAAAAGTTTCGGCATTATCGAATTTATAATCATTATAATTTTCTACTGCGCGATAGTATGCCATTTTCTGATAAGCGTATTTTAATTTTTCAGATTTTACCGGCAGCTTATCAATGATAGACATTGCTTCTTCATAATTACGTGTCATCAGAAATAAATCAGCCAATAATTCATTCGCTTCCAGATTATATTGTGACTTCGGATAGGTTGCAATAAAATTTTTCAACGAAACCAAGGCATCATTCGTATACCCTAATTCATAAGATAGTTTTGCATATTGAAACCAAGATTCTTCCTGGATATTTTTATCAAAATTCATTCGTGCAGCCTGTAAAAATGCAGTACGGGCATCTGCTTTGTTGCCTGTTTTTTCATAGCACTGTCCGAGTAAAAACATAGCATTTTGTCCTAGTGCAGTCTGCAACGGTGATAACTGCAATAAATTATCGATTGCTTTATCACATTTTCCTTTTTGTGCCTGCACATAGCCCAGCACATAATAATCTTCAGGTGTTACCTTAGATGCATTTTGTGTGTATTGTTCTAAGTAATACAAGGCTTTATCGTAGTCTTTTAATTCGTAATAAGAACTTCCTAACAGGTGTGTAATTTCATTCTGATAGTTTACATTTTCTTTCAGTTTCGGTTCTGCATAATCAATTACACCTTTATAGTCTTTATTAATAAATTTGATAGAGGCGATGTAATAAGGAACAATCTTTTTGTATTTTTTAGATGTTTCCAATTGCTGAAAACTTTTGTATGCTGCGTTGTAATCCTTCAGGTAATAACTTGACAAGCCAGAGTAATACAAACCTTCTTCATTATACGGATGTTTTTTATTTGCTGCAATCTGATTGAAGTATCCTCTTGCCTGACTGAATTTTTTCAACGCAAAATATGCGAACGCTCGTTTATATTGGAATTCAGGAACATCTTTTCCTGTCAGTGAATTTTCATCCACTTTATCAAAAAAAGCTAATGCATCGTTGTAATTGCCTTTTGCATATGCTAAATCTCCTAAATGAAAATATGCGTTGTTGGTTTTGGGATGTCCTTTAAAATTATCGGCGAAATATTGCAGATCTTTTTCCGCTTCCGGTGAGGCTGTTTCTTTTTCGCATAATGCTCTTAAATAAATTGCATCCGCATAAATGAGATTGGATTTATCTAAGGTCTTGTTTTCATATTTCTGAATAAAATCCTGCAGCAAAGGCTGCGCTACAGCAAATTTTTCAAGATTAATTAATTCTTCCGCTTCCTTATAAGATTTCAGAATATCGATTTGCTTATATGTAGCCTGGGAATAAGAGACGTGAGAGATGAAAAAAGTAACGAGTAGCAGCACAACTATTTTTCGCATAATGAATATTTATTAATGAATGATAAAGAATAATTACAAAAATTATTCCACGATAAAGTTCAAATAATTTTTTTGTCAAAAAACGAAAGTTTATACACTTTTGTGAGGAAGTTTTCCAACAAACTTAAAACAGTTAGTCTGTTTATTTTGTTCAAAAAACGGTAATTATTTCAAACCAACAGATTTACCCTGCAACTTCCATTTTGGTTTTATATCCACTCCGAAAAACTTTAAGGATGTATAAGCAATGTCAATTGTTCTTGGTTTATTGGTCATCTGTCCTTCTTTTGCGTCATCACCATTAATGATTAAAAAGACTTTTCTGATATGTGGATTGAAAATACCTACGCAATGTCCGAATTGTTTTCCCGTTCTTCTGCCGCCATGATCTGTAGAAATAATAACCAGCCAGTCTTCCTTGTATTTCTCTTTTCTTTTTTGAATAGCAGCAAATACTTTCTTGACAAATTCATCCTTTACAGAAACTTCATTTGAGTAATTTATATTCTTTGGTGAAAATTTAGTAGCATGACCATTGTGATCAACATCATTAAAATGTATAAAAGTAGCATCGTATACAGAATCATTAGCTACATCTAACCATTTCAACATTTGGCTTGCGACTGTTGTATCCGGGACATCTTTACCATACACAGGTGCATAATCTGCATTTTCTTTTACAATATATTTATTGATTTCCATCCAGCCCGGAAACGAAGACAATTTTAACTCAGGTTTTTCTTCTTTCAGGTATTTATAGAAATGCGGATATTTTACAAAATCTCCATTCTTGAATCTGTGGTTATTTTTTGCATGATGTTTTATCCAATGCACACCAGTAAGCATACTGCTCCAGTTAGCAGCACTCATGGTGTGATTTTCATTTTTCATTTTGTAAGAATACGCTGTATTCGGTAAATGAATAATGCTGTCCATTGCGGGCGCAAACTTTTTATTTATTACATCTGCACGACAACCGTCGATACCGATGATTAATAACTTTTTGTTTTGCGAGAATAGTAATGAAGAAACGAAAACGAATACAAAGAGAGAAACTATTTTTTGCATGATGAAAGATAAGAAAAGTAGTTAATAAAGGAGCCATCCCGTATGGAGATGGCTTCTTAATTATTTTATTTAGCAAGATTCTCACTTCGCTCGAAATGACAACAGTTGCTATTTTCCCGGACGTAAGCCTCTAACGACTTTACCTGTCTGCCACATTTCAGATTCTCTGATCTCAGCTAATTCAGCATCCAGTTTTTCTCTGTAATCCGGTTGTGAGTTGGTATCGATAGAACGTTGTGCTTCTTCGCCTGCAGCAACTTTTGCATATAAATCTTTAAACACAGGCAATACTGCTTCACGGAAAGGACCTTTCCAATCCAAAGCACCTCGTTGTGCTGTTGTTGAGCAATTACCATACATCCAGTCCATTCCATTTTCAGAAACCAGTTTGATTAATGATTCTGTCAATTCCTCCACTGTTTCATTAAATGCTTCTGATGGTGAATGACCATTTTCGCGTAATACATTGTACTGCGCTTCCATGATACCTGCCAATGCGCCCATCAATACGCCGCGCTCACCGGTTAAATCAGAATATACTTCTTTCTGAAAAGTTGTTTCAAATAAATATCCTGAACCGATTCCGATTCCTAATGCAATTGTTCTGTCGTATGCTTTTCCTGTTGCATCCTGGAAAATCGCATAAGATGAATTCAATCCTTTTCCTTCCAAAAATAATCTTCTTAAAGATGTTCCTGAACCTTTTGGTGCAGTTAAGATTACATCTACATCAGCCGGAGGTATGATTCCTGTACGTTCTTTGTAAGTGATGCCGAAGCCATGTGAAAAGTATAATGCTTTACCTGCAGTCAAATGTTTTTTTACGGTTGGCCACATTTCAATTTGCGCAGCATCAGATAATAAATACATGATGATAGTTGCTTTTTGCAACGCTTGTTCCGGTTCGAATAAAGTTTGTCCTGCTACAAAACCATCTTTCTCTGCTTTGTCCCATGATTTAGAAGGTTTGCGCTGTCCGACTATAACGTTGAAACCGTTATCACGTAAGTTCAATGCTTGTCCCGGCCCTTGTACACCGTAACCAATGATTGCGATTGTTTCATTTGCTAATACTTCTTTTGCTTTTGCTAACGGAAATTCTTCGCGTGTTACCACGTTTTCTTCTGTTCCGCCAAAGTTCATTACTGCCATACTTTTTGATTTTATTTTATATGAATAATTTTATTTGCTATTTTAAAATTAATTGGAAGTATACAATAGCTTTTTACAGCTTTCCCTTTTATTATTGCAGGCATCCATTTAGGTAATGTTTTTAATATACGGATTGCTTCTTCTGGTAAACCATAACCTCCTATCCTTAATATCTGAACATTACAAATCCCACCATATTCATTAATAATAAATTTCACTATTACTTTTCCCTGAATTCCATTTTCCCTTGAAAAATGTGGATAGCGTGTATTGTAGCTTAAATATCTATGCAAAGCCGTATCGCCACCGAGAAAAGAAGCAGAGTGTTGATTATTTGCATAATCATCTACTACTCTATCATATACTCCACTGGTATCGGTTAAACAGAAATTAAATGCTTTGATAAGTAACTCTAAATTTTTAGTGTATTCTAATGTATCAAAATGAAAAGTTTTAACAACAATAGGTTCCAGATTCTCATCGGGAGGAACTGAAAAAACCGACACAAATACAAGAAATAAAAAACTACAGATTATTATTTTTTTTATCATCATCTCTTTAAAGTATCCAATCAAACTAATTTCGCTTCGAAAATGTCTATTTGTTTTTGAATTTGTTTTAATAAATTATCTGCTGCCCATTCTGATGAATTAAACTCTATAGTGAATTCACCGTCGTTGTCATCTATTTTCTTAAAGGAGAAATTGGTAACATCTACTCTCCGCCGTGAAAAAATTAACATAAACCTTCCTATTAAAACGGGTTGATTGTATGATATGAAATGTATTTTATATGCTTTCATCTTATTGGAGCGAGGCTAAAAATAAAAACATTCCAGTATAAATGAAAGGTATTTCTATTAAAATAACATAAAGCCACTAAATACTTATTCCTGTTTTATTATTTTCAACTGGTCTTTTATGCCTAATTCTTCCAGTTTTTTATTTACATCAGTCAATGTTTGCGTATCTAATTGCTTTTGTTTAGAAAACAGATCATATCCTTCAGGTGTTGCGATTGTTTTCTGAAAATGCATGATTGCCCATTGTTGCTCAGGATTATAGGCTATTATTTCCCATTTACTTTTAAATAAACGCAAGAGACCTTTTCCGTGCCAGACAAACGCTGTATTAAATTTATTCGTGGGTTTATCCATGCCTTGAATGTGTTTCAATTTTCCTTTCTTAAGATACTGTACATCTCCATGCAGAACTTTTATATTGTCTTTCATTTCAATTGTATAATTAAAACTAGGACTGGTCTTATTTCCTTTCAGCCACATAGGAAATGTTGACATATTTATATACCATTTACCTGTATAAATATCGATTGGAATATTTTGTTGGAGAGCGTTTTGGGGCATAGATGGTTTATTCAGCACAATTATCAGGATGATTACGAAAGAAACTAAACCTCCTATTTTCCATTTACTCATAGTTTTTTGTTCTTTAGAGCTAAACATACAATCAGAAAGAATTGTTTAGCTTAACCAATTACGGCGCCCATCAACAAACTCCAAAAGTTTATTTAGATTTGTATCAAATACTAAATTATGGCACTTATCAATCCTCATATTAATTTCAATGGAAATGCCGAAGAAGCATTCAATTTTTACAAATCAGTATTTGGCGGAGAGTTTGCAATGATTATGCGTTTTAAAGATTTATCAAGCCCTGAATTTCCGGTTGCAGAAAAGGAGGCAGATAAAATCATGCATATTGCTTTACCTATTGGCAAAAATATTTTAATGGGCAATGACGTTCCTGAAATTATGGGTCGGGTAAGTGAAAATGAAAACAGGTCTAAAATATCTGTCAGTGCAGAAAGCCGTGAAGAAGCGGATAAGTTGTTTAACGGACTTTCAGCAGGCGGAACTATTGAAGCGCCTATCGGCGACAGCCCCTGGGGTTCTTATTTTGGAATGTTCAGAGACAAATACGGTATAGAATGGATGGTGGATTTTGATTCAAGATATAAGGGACAAACAGGATAATAAAACACTAATTACGGCTCCAGAATAACATCGCTGCAAGCTTTACCGCTTGGAACCATCGGAAACAGGTTTTCCTCTTTTTCTACAACCACTTCAAGTACATAGCCGCCTTTGTGGGCAAACATCTTATCCAATGCTGCGCTCAGCTCTTCGCGGTTTTCTACTTTTGCTGCTTCTAAACGAAAGCCTTTTGATATAGCTACAAAATCAGGATTTTTTAATTCTACTGAGGAATATCTATTATCGAAGAACAATTGCTGCCACTGACGCACCATTCCCAGGTAGTTATTATTGAAAATTACGATTTTTATATTGAGTTCATTTTGCCAGATAGTGCCTAATTCCTGCAAGGTCATCTGGAAACAACCATCTCCTACAATTACCACCGTGGTTCTGTCCGGTGCTGCCATTTGAGCACCAATTGCTGCCGGTATAGAAAAGCCCATCGTACCCAATCCTCCACTGCTCACCCACGAATTCGGTTTTCTGTAATGATAATAACGCATTGCGTACATCTGGTGCTGACCTACATCTGGTACTATAATAGCTTCGCCTTTGGTTTTTTCATCAATCAGATGCATGATCTCACCCATTTTGATGCCGCCTGTAGTCGGATGAATGGCGTTTTGTATCACTACAGCATCTTCCTGCTTATCAAATTCTTTAAACGTCTGAATCCAATCAGTATGTGTATTTCGATTTATCAATGGCAATAAAGCCACCAAGGCTTCCTTAGCATCTGCTAAAATTCCTACTTCTGTTTTTACCACTTTATCAATCTCCACCGCATCAATTTCTATATGAATAACTTTGGCTTGTTTCCCGAATTTGGTTACATCTCCCGTTACACGGTCATCAAAACGCATTCCTACAGCAATCATTACATCGCACTCGTTCATTTTGATATTCACAGAATAATTTCCGTGCATGCCCGGTAAGCCAACATAATTCTCGTGTTCAGGATTAAAACCACCTAAACCCTGCATAGTAGTAGTAACCGGAATACCTGACTTTGTAGAAAACTGTTCTAAAGCTTCTCTTGCTTTTGAAATTATAACTCCTTGTCCTGCAATAATTAATGGTTTCTTAGCTAAATTAATAGTTTCAGCTGCTTTTTGAAGTTTAGCAGCATCTGGAACTGGATTTGCGGTATAGCCACGAACACTTTGGCAAGCTGAATATCCCTGCCATTCCATCAACTCAAACTGAGCATTTTTTGTAATATCTATTAAGACAGGGCCTGGTTTTCCCGTATTCGCAATATAAAATGCTTTAGCCAGTATTGAGGGAATTTCCGCAGCTTTGGTCACCTGGTAATTCCATTTGGTAATTGGCATAGTGATACCGATAACATCTGTTTCCTGGAAAGCATCTGTACCTAATAAATGCATCGGCACTTGTCCGGTAATACAAACCATAGGTGTACTGTCCATAATAGCATCTGCAATGCCGGTAATTAGATTAGTAGCGCCAGGACCTGAGGTAGCAAAACAAACAGCGGCTTTTCCTTTTACGCGTCCCCAACCTTCTGCTGCATGCGTAGCGCCTTGCTCATGACGAACCAACACGTGATTGATTTTATCCTGATAATGCCACAATGCATCGTAAATAGGCATAATAGCGCCACCGGGATATCCGAAAATAACTTCAATACCTTCAGCTATTAGTGATTTGATAACGGCTTCTGAACCTGTAATCTGATTGTTAGTTGCTTCTGACATTATTCTGCTTAAATGCTTGTCTTACAAATCTACTAAATTGAGATTTTATATAGAACGGAGTTACAAAGATGTCAATAATAATAGTGATTTCTTAACCTTTATAACAATATCTATTTATTTTTTGCATAGATTAACAAAGTCCGCATATGATGGTAACTCAAATTAACGCTTAACAAATTTTTAACAGCATATATTTGTATCAAAATTATAAAACATGAGCACATTTTCTACTTGGGTAAAAACATCACACACCGTAAAATTCGCTGCAGTCGGTATTCTGGTATTAATATTATTAATACCAACTTTTATGATACAAGGCTTGATTTCCGAACGGCAATCACAAAGCCTAAGCGTTATTAATGAAATAAGCAGTAAATGGGGTTACGACCAGACCATTGCCGGCCCTATCATTAATATCCCATTCAAAGAAGTAACGGTTTCTAAAAATGATAAGGGCGAAACTGTATATACCAATACTATTGGCACGATGCATTTTCTTCCGGAACAATTAGACATTACAGGAAATATAAAGACCGAACTGAAACACAGAAGTATTTATGATGCCGTTGTATATTCAACTGAACTGAACGTAAAAGGAAGTTTTAATAAAATTGCGATTGAAAAATTAGGCGTTGCGCCGGAGAATGTTTTATGGGAAAAAGCCTATGTTTCAATTCATATTCCTGATTTGCGCGGTATAAATAAACGCGTGACCTTAATCTGGAATAATGATTCCATAGAAATGAATCCCGGAATTGAGGATAATGATATTACGATTATATCTACCAATAAATACAATTCGGGAGATAATTATGACAGAGCCGCGGTACAAACGCTTCCTGTTGATGGCGGCAATAACGGTTCTTCGGGACTGAGCGCGAAAGTAAATGTAAAAGATGCGGATGCCATCAGGTTTGATATGACTTTAGATTTGAACGGAAGTTCATCTTTATATTTTATTCCGATTGGAAAAGAAACGAATGTAACATTGAAATCTGCTTATAAAACTCCAAGTTTTGACGGCGCGTTTATTACGGACAGCAATATTGTGAATGATAAAGGATTTATTGCTAATTGGAAAGTGCTGAACCTAAACAGAAATTTCCCGCAGGCATGGACGAACAGTGATTACAACATCAGTGCTTCTGCATTTGGCGTGAATTTATTGATTCCTGTAGACCATTACCAGAAATGCATGCGTTCTGCAAAATATGCCATCATGTTTATTGTACTGACGTTTTTAGTTTTCTTATTTACAGAAATACTAAATGGCTTCAGAATCCACCCTGTACAGTATCTATTGGTGGGCCTGGCATTAATCATTTTCTATACTTTGCTGCTTTCCATTTCAGAACAACTTGGATTTACTAAAGCATATATCATTTCGAGTGGTGCTATTATTATGTTGATTGCACTCTATTCAAAAACTATCTTTAAAGATAACAGGCTGATGGCATTACTGGCAGGAATACTAATCATCCTTTACGGATTTTTATTTGTGATACTTCGTTCGGAAGATTACGCGTTACTCATCGGCAGCATCGGTTTATTCTTTGTATTGTGTGTGGTGATGTATCTATCACGCAAAATAAAATGGTACGGTGAAGAATCGCAGATTGAATGATCTATAATTATTAGTTTGATTTATACAAGGATAGTGAATGCTATCCTTGTTTTATAATGCAGTGTCCGGAAGTCTGTGTTCTTCAGGTTTCTTCTCCACCACAATATATTTTGGCAATAAGATTCTGAAGACTGTTCCTATGTCTTTATTGCTGCTGGCTTCAATATAGCCTTTATACTGCTGTACTATCTTTTTGCAGATGGCAAGGCCAATTCCGGTGCCAGAATATTGATTTTTGGAATGCAAACGCGTAAACAAATCAAATATTTTTTCTCCCTGACCTTCCTCAAAACCGATACCATTATCTGTAATGGTAATTTCCAGAAAATCTGTCAACTCATACTTATCATCTTTGAGTTCTGAAAAAGGAATAATCCTTGATCTTATCAGAATCAGAGGAGACTCGTTTTCCTTCCTGTATTTTATGGCATTGCTGATAATGTTTGAAAACAATTGATTAAACTGGAAGAAAATGCCATTTATGGAAGGCAAATTTTCTGCTTTTATCCGGGTATTGGTTTCTTTCATTATTTCCGCCAACGAAAGCGTAACTTCTTCTATCACATTATTTAATTCGAACACTTCATAAACTTCATCCACAGAACTTACCTGTGAGAATGAGATAAGATCCGTCATCAGTTTTTGCATTCTGGTAACGGATGTCAGTGTTTTATGAACAAGCTCTTTCCCTTTTTCACTTAGATTTTTATCTGTTTCCAATAACCTGTCGGTAAAGGTGTGTATTTTCCTAAGCGGTTCCTGCATATCGTGACTGGCGATATAGGTAAAGGATTCCAGTTCTTTATTTATTCGTTCCAGTTCTGCATTCTTTCGGGTAAATTCTGAATTTAAAGAGACAAGCTCTGTATTCAGCGCAATTTCCCATGTCATATCCTGGCAGGTACCATGCAATTTTACAGCTTCTCCAAGGTAATCAGACTGCACCCATCCTCGGCCTCTCAATATTCTTTCTACCCCCGTCGGACGTATGATTCTAAGAATATAATCAGGCGCATCTAATGTACTTAACGATTTTTCAATTTCACGAATACGGTTTTCCCTGTCGTCAGGATGTACTAATGAAATAAAGCGTTCGAAACTGATTTCCTCCGATTGCGGAACCAAACCGTATATACGGTACATTTCATCTGACCATTCAATCTTATTAGTCTTAATATCCCAAGTCCAGTTTCCTAAATTGGTGAGTTCCTGAACCTGCTTATTCATGTTTACGCTTTGCTGTAACTGGCTGATGAGTTCCTTATCCTCTGTAGCATCACGAAGCGTTCCCTTGATACTTTCCGGCTTGCCGTTCTTCATGACTACAATACCTTTTGTCCACAAATTTTTTTCTTTGCCATTTATAAGGTATCTATAGCCGCACTCAAACTCACCCCCTTCTTTAATGATCTCTCCAAGATTTGTTTTTATTATTTCCAAATCTTCCGGGTGGATATATTCGAGAAAAGTATCTAATTGCGGAGCTTTATCTAATTCCAGTATTTTAAAATACTGCGGGGTATAAAGTGATTTTGAAGGAGTATTCAAATCCGTGTGAAAACTTCCGGTCAAGCCGATTTCTTCAGCTGATAGCAATAATTCCTGGTGGAGCTTAAGTTCTTCATTTGCTTTCCTGACCTTGTCCTGCTGCAAATCTATGTATGTCTTGTAGAAAATTAATTCTTCCTGGGACGTATAACTATCTATTTCAAAAATAAGTGCTTTAATAAGCGACTTGTCAGTGGTATATTCATCGAGGAATTCATAGAAGCCCCTGCGTTTGATAAGTTGTCCGATGCTCAGGTCTTCCGCCACAATTTCGTCCTGCTCTACAAAACCCAACTTATTATCTATCCATTTTTTTAGCTGTTCAAAAATATGCTGTTCAATCGTATTCTCTGCAAGTCCTGTTAAGCTTTGTATATTGGATTCCGTGCTAAATCCCACTAATTCCTCATCAGAAAACCTGCTTAAATGGGCTATAAGGGGGAGTTCTTCCTTACGGCATAATTGAATTGATAATAAGACAAATTCATTCAGTTTGTTTTCTAAAATCCATCTTGCATAAACGGGTAAAACATTATATATCCACTTATATTGTTTTGCTTTAACCTCCATTGTAAAAGTGTGTAGATTTATACTCAAATTTGTTTCGCTCAATCGGTTGTAATATTAGCCAATTTATATTAACAACAGTAGTCAGCATTTGTTTAAGCGCGCCGTATTCGTTGGGTTTGGTCACATATAAACTGGCTCCCAGGTTATATGTTTCATCAATATGTTTTAAAGCGGAAGAGGTAGAATATATGATTATGGGAATATGACGGAATTTATCACTTCCACGGATTTTTGCTAGGCATTCTTTCCCGTTCATACCCGGCATATTCAGGTCCAGAAATATTATATCGGGAAGCACAGTCTCCGCTTCCAGTTTTTCAAGCAGGGATATACAATTTTCGCATTCCCCAGCCCTTGCACCTAGTAATTGTTCAGATACTGCTTCTATAAATATCTCTCTGTCTTCGTTATCGTCATCGGTGATAATTATATATTTCTGTGCCATAGCTGATGAGAAATTTATTGACTAAAATAAAATAAATCAAAGTAACATCCTAATTTTTGTTCATTAAGAAAGATGTCATATTGCAATAATGTTGAACAAATGTGGGTATTACTGGATTCGAACCAGTGACTTCTACCTTGTCGAGGTAGTGCTCTAAACCAACTGAACTAAATACCCTTTATATTAATATAAATAGCCTAAAAGATCAAGGTTACCTGCTTCCCATTTTTTACAGGAAATCTTTTTTACCATGATTTCTTTTTGAATGAACTCATCACCCATTCCAAGGCTTTTGTGATTATCTATTTTTAACCAGGTACATATATTATCTACCGGTTTAAAATCGTGTTTAAGATAGATGGAAGCAACTTTTGAGAATAGGAAAATGAAATCAGCATTGGCATCTGTAGCCAGTCTTTCCACTTCTTCTAATAAGAAACTGCCGATATAATGTCGCCGTCTTTCTTCTACCACACAAAATGAGATGATGCCCATTACTTTGATGGGCTGATCGTTTAATCTCATTATCCTGTAATCTATACCAATGTGACCAACCAGCATTTCATCTTCGTACGCCAGCAATCTGTACTGAGGCAATTGCTTGTAGTAATGCAATCCATGGTAATCGGTTTCCTGAAAACATTTTTGTAATAATATCGCAACTTGCTCCTGAATTTCTTCCGATAATTCAAACTCTGAATATTTTCTGATTTCTAATAACATCTTGTTGTTTATATTTTTTCTCGCAAAGGCGCAAAGTACGCAAAGCCGTATCTATCTTATCTTATTTTTTTACACACCCTTACCCCCTAATCCACATCTCAAGTGGAAATAGCAAACTTAAAATTCATCTGTTACACAACCTTCGCTTGCAGAAGATACCGTTTTAGCATATTTGTATAAAATGCCGTTTGTTACCTTTAGTGCCGGCACTTTCCATGCATTTCTTCTTGCGGTCAGTTCTTCTTCGCTGATCAATACATCTATGGTATTGTTTACTGCGTCAATAACAATGGTATCACCATCTTTAACCAGCGCTATAGCACCGCCACTCTGTGCTTCAGGTGTTACGTGTCCCACCACAAAACCATGTGAGCCACCACTAAATCTTCCGTCTGTGATTAAAGCAACATCTTTTCCTAAACCTTCGCCCATCAATACAGAAGTTGGTTTCAGCATTTCCGGCATGCCCGGAGCACCACGCGGTCCAATATATCTTATAACCACCACATCACCTGATTTCACTTTTTTATCTTTCATCGCATCAATGGCTTGCTGCTCTGAATCATAACATTTTGCAGCGCCTTCAAAACGCTCACCTTCTTTTCCTGTAATTTTTGCAACAGCCCCTTCACTGGCGAGATTACCATATAAAATACGGATATGACTTGTTGGTTTTATCGGATTAAAAACCGTATGCAATAAATCCTGTCCGGCTGATAAATCCGGCAATGATGCTAAATTCTCCGTGATAGTTTTTCCTGTCACCGTCATACAATCACCATGCAGCATTCCTTCTTTCAATAAATACTTCATCACGCCAGGAACACCGCCAATCTTATGTAAATCTTCCATTACATATTTTCCGCTCGGACGAAAATCTGCCAGCATCGGAGTAATATTTCCTAAACGGACAAAGTCTGCGAGGCTCAGCTTCACACCTATTGTTTTTGCCATTGCTATTAAATGCATCACCGCATTCGTGCTTCCGCCTAACACAATGACAATTCGTATCGAATTTTCAAATGCTTTAAACGTCATGATATCGCTGGGCTTGATATCTTTCTCTAACAAATTTTTTATTGCAATGGCTGCACCCTTTAATTCATTCTTTTTATCATCGCTCATGGCAGGGTTGCTTCCTGAATAAGGCAAACTCATTCCCAAGGCCTCAATAGCGGATGCCATCGTGTTGGCTGTATACATACCGCCGCATGCGCCGGCACCCGGGCAAGCATTATTGATTACGCCTTTATAGTCTTCCTCTGAAATTGTACCTGCAAATTTTTTTCCCAATGCTTCAAAAGCGGAAACCACATCTAATGTTTCTCCTTTATATTTTCCAGGTGCAATCGTTCCGCCATAGACCATTAAAGATGGTCTGTTTAATCTCGACATTCCCATAATAACGCCCGGCATATTTTTATCGCACCCTGCAATAGAAATAAGACCATCATAAAATTGTGCGCCTGCATTTGTTTCTATAGAATCTGCAATCACTTCACGCGATACCAGGGAATAACGCATACCGGATGTTCCCATAGAAATTCCGTCACTCACGCCAATCGTATAAAAATTCAGTGCGACTAAATCCTGTTTCGACACTAAGCTTTTCAGGCTTGCAGCTAATGCGTTTAAGTGCATGTTACACGGATTGCCATCCCATCCTGTGGAGGCAATTCCAACCTGCGCCTTTTTAAAATCTTCATCTGTTAAACCAATGGCATGCAGCATAGCTTGTGCAGCGGGTTGTGTCGGATCCTGGGTAACAGTTTTGGAGTATTTATTTATTTCAGACATGGGAATATTTATTCCAAATTAACGAAAGTTTGAGGAGTTTTAA
Organism: Sphingobacteriales bacterium; assembly: GCA_043757615.1. Taxonomy (GTDB): domain Bacteria; phylum Bacteroidota; class Bacteroidia; order Chitinophagales; family JADIYW01; genus JADJSS01. The sequence continues at coordinate 27,007 of JAYVPA010000012.1, forward strand.
AAGGAAAATCTATCTACATTCTAAAAATAACCCAAAGACTATTTCCAGCATTTTTTTTTAAAATGAATAAAATAAAATTACCGCAAACTTATTTTTTTACGACTCAACTACATGGCTAGATAACTCAACCACATGGCTGTATGACTCAACTGTATGATTGAATAGCATAGATATTCCAATATTCCTTTGAGCTATTTTATTTTATCCCGAAAAATACCTGATTCAACAATCCGAAAAAATTGCGTTATATGCAGATATGTGCATAACTGTAATTCAGCAATTTGAAAACTGAATGTTAAATTTATATGAATTAAGTAATCAAATGAATAATAATAAAAAAGTAGAGATTGATTTGCACAAATATTTTGTAGCTATCTTTTTTGTTGTAATGATGACTTTATTTTTGATAGTTACTTTTGCAAATTAAAGTTTGATAGTTCTTACTATCAATCAGGTAGGTAATATATAGAATATGGTTATTTATGATATTATTTACTTTTCAATTTTTATAGTTTCATTATTTATACTCAGCAAATAAACGCCGCCAGGTATTTCTTTCAATTTCAGCAAGTAGTGTGAAATTCCTTGAATAATACTCCAATCATCTGTGAATATCAATTTGCCTGAAAAATCATAAACATTTACTATAGCTGTAGTATTTTTTGAAGAGAAGTAATCAATATTAAATTCTCCGTTTTTTGATGGATTCGGAAAAACATACAGCAATTTATCTTTTGGAATAGTATTGATTTGTGAATCAAAAAAAACAGGAATTATTATCGAATAGCTGAATGAAGAGTTTTCATCTACTTGTTTTAACCTGTAATAATTATTTCCAGGAGCAGGATTCTGATGAAAAAACTGATACGTATGTGCTGCATTTGTAGTACCATTTCCTGTAACAAATCCTATGCTGATAAAATTTATTCCATCTATTGACCATTCTATAGAGAAACAAGCATTTCTGTATTCAGTTGCTGTTATCCAATATAATAGCACTTGTTCATTTATTGTTTTATGAGCAGAAAAACTGATTAATTCTACCGGTAATTGTTGTGCTTTTGTAATGAAAAATGAATCTCTTAAACAATTAAAATTATCTGTTACAGTTAATGTATCTGTATCAATACCTGCAGGCGACACTTTTACACTCTTAGTAAAAAGACCGCCGGTCCAGTTATAATTTCCAAGCCAGGAAGATGTCAGATCAATGCTGTCGCCAACCATAATAGTATAAGATTCTTTTTTATTAACATCTTTCATAATAGTAAATCGATCGCGTACCACTCCGTCGCTGCAAACCCATTCAGCATCCAGTCTATTTCCCTGTACAGTTAATGCCAATCCGCCTCCTTCTGAATTATTGGAATAATTCATTGCATTATGAGGCCAACCAATTTGTTGTCCTCCAAGCTGCCCTGCTGAACCTGCTACTACATAAACTGTACCTAAAGAACGAGGTGATTTTTTGGTGTAGGGACAAGAATTTACGGAGTTATCATATTTAGCTGATGAATTACTGATTGCGTTTGTTGCTAAATTAAATGAAACTTCATAGCCATAATGCCCATTCAGCAAGTAAGAGCGTTCATATACATGACTATGACCGCACAGAATTAAATCCACTCCATATCTTTCTAAAATACGTATGAAATTTTCACGTATAGCGATTAAATCTGCTTCTGCTTCTGACGTATGCGAACCCAATGTATAAGGTGGATGGTGCCAGTAAGCAATGGTCCATTTTTGTGTGTTTGCATTTAAATCATTTTTTAGCCATCGTACTTGCGGACCTAATGTATCCCATATTCTGTATGTATTGGAATCTTTGCCATAAGAATCCAACGAAAGAAAATGAATATTGGCAAAATCATAAGAATAATATGCTTCTGTACCGGATGGAATGCCGCCGCTTTCACCTGCAGTTGGTAAAGTGAATATGCTGTAATATGGAATGGCATGATCGTTCTGTCTTGTAGTGTTATTGGCATAATCATGGTTACCCGGTGCCGGCCAAACTACAACGTTCCTTAATAATGAATCCTGATATTCCGGGAAAAAATTGGTCTGATATTCCGCATCTGTACCGGCATTGTAAGAGTTGTCACCGAGCAACAACATACCATCTGTATGATTAGTCCCCATGTACTGCATATAATTATTCAGCACATTGATCTGGTTAGATGTATTATTACCGCAATCCCCGATTGCCCAGAAACGAGACAAACGCTCAGCTCCTTTCAAAGGCAATGTTGTAAAAAAATATTTTGAACCTGAATTTAATGTTTGTATTGCGGGACTAGTATTTCCGATAGAATAAAAATATTTTGTATCATTAAGCAAACCAGTAACAGTCATATCATGGTCTGTAGTGAGTGTTGCATCAGAAACAGTTGAAGTCAGTGTACCATCTACACTACCATATTTTACTACTGAGTTTGCAGCCACATTAGTACGCCATTTTATATGCATGGAAGTCTGAGTCGCCATATTTAAATACGGACCGCGCGTAACACTTGCATTGTTTTCATTCGCCACTAATTCCATATCAAAAGAGATATCAGAACTCGATGCAGATGTCTGGTGTATTTCTGCTGCGATACTATGATTACCTGTTGGCAACTGGAGTAAGGTCAGGCTGGTAGTTTGCACTGTATTTCCGTCATCCGCTGCCAATGTTGCTAAAGTCAGATAATTAAATGCGCCGCCTGCAATGTTGTTCCGGTAAACCTCCGTACCATCAATATATACTATAATTCCATCATCTCTTTTTACGTTCAACGTATAGTTTAAATAAGTAGAAGTGGTGCCAACCGTAATATTTTTTCTGAAATAAGTAGTAATATATTTACCGGAACAAGTTGCAACGGGTGTACAACCTGCATTTAATACTGTTGATTCATCACCGTCACCATAACCTAACTGTCCGTTACCTGAATTCCAGCTTGCATCATTAAATGCAGTGCTGGTCCAAGCTGTTCCCTGGTCTGAACCATTATCCAGGTATTTCCAAGATGAACCATAAGAAATTAGTGTAACATTAGAAAATGTAATTTGATAGCTCAAAAAAAAGAAAAGAAAGTGTAAAAATACTTTCATCTGTTTACGTTAAACAAATAAATATACGCCTTTATAAGGAAAGTCCTTTAAAAATACTCAAGGAAATTGGTGTCTTTTCCTGAAACAATGCGTTTGTATCTGTTGTGCAATAAATGACCGATTGTATCTTCCCATAGCAGTTTCATTTTATGACCATTTATGCTTTCGATACCTGCAACTTCAGCAGCTGTGCCTGTAAAAAATGCACCGTCCGCTTCTATCACATCTTCCACACCAAATTGTTTTTCCATTACTTCGATGCCCATTTGTTTAGCAATGTCTATCAATGTAGCACGTGTAATGCTGGGAAAAATATTTGTAACGGGCGGCACAATTAATTTGCCATTCTTCTCCATAAAAAAAGAAGCGCCGGGACCTGTAGCGATATAGCCTTCTACATCCAGCAACAATGCATCATCATAACCTTTTTGGTGTGCTTCACGTGTCGCTAAAATAGAATTCACATAATTTCCCGTAACTTTTATATCAACCGGCATCGTACGCGGATGCGGTCTGCGCCATGACGACACTAACACTTTTAAGTGATTTGACGGGTAATAACGATTCCATTTCCAGCAAGTCATCAGTAAATTAGGCTTGTCTGCATCTGTAGCACGTAAGGTCATATTTTTATCCATCAGTACCAAGGGACGAATATAGGCTTCACGCATATCATTTCTTTCCAGTAATTCGTATGCATAGTTAATCATCTCCTGCACAGAATACGGCATGTGAATATTTATTTTTTCAGCTGATTTTGCTAAACGTTCAAAGTGTCTTTTAACTTTAAATATATGCGGATTTTGTTGCGCATTGTATGCACGCAAGCCTTCAAACACGCCATAACCATAATGCAAAGTTTGATTAAAAGGACTGATTCTAAAATCTTTTACATTTTTGAATTCACCGTTAAAAAATAGAATGGATTTATCATTGTGATATAACATGCTGAAAATTATAAAATTAAAATTATAAAAGGTAGAAATTGGATGAAAAATTATATTTTTATAATATGTCAGAGCCAAACGAATTGTTTCAGTTAATCTTTTCTCTTTCTGCATCTGAAAAAGCCTATTTCAAGCGTTTCGCATATACCTACAAAGGAAAGGAAAATAAAGACTATGAAACATTGTTTGATATCATTGCTTCACAAAAAACTTATAACGAAAAACCAATTCAGCAAAAGTTGAAGAATTCAAAACTGCTGAATAATTTTTCGGCTTCGAAACGACATCTTACAGATACCATTTTAAATACGTTTACCAATTCACCACACAACACTTCTCTCGAAGAAGAAATTCTGCATACACTTACACAGATACATTTTTTGAACCTGCGTAAAAATTTCGGATTAAGTAAAAAGAAAATAAAGCAGCTGAAAAAAACATTTACAGAGCAGGAAATCTTTAATTTTTATCCAATCATTTATCAATATGAGTTAGAAGTTTACACGTATCAAAAAGAAGATACCGCAGCAAGAAATGAATTAAGTGCTGAATATTCATTTGCATTAAATTGCATGAATAACATTCACCAATATGAACAATTAAAGGAAGCATGGGTAAATCATTCACAACGTTCACAGGCGTACACACGAAATGAAAAACTAACAGCAGAATACAAATCAACCTTAGAAAATAATTTATTAGCGGATGAAAAAAATGCGTTATGCTCAAAATCAAAAGGGTTGTTTCATTATATACGCACCGGTTATTTTTTACTACTAAACGAAATGGAGAATGCATACACAGAAGCTATTGCACATTTTAATTTCTTTTTGGAAAATAATAATTACAGAGTTAATCAACAGAAAGAATACGTCACTTTTTTAGCCAACTTTTTAAACAGAATGCAGAACGTTGACAATTATGATTTGTTTGAACAAGTGAAAGTATTGTTGTTGGCTGAGTTTGAAAATTGTAACGATGCAGAGTTAGTAAATGCAAAAAAGCTAAATCTTATTTATGCAGAAAAAAACATGTTTAGTAAATCAGGCGACCACGCACGCTCTGTTGAATTGATTCCCGATATGATAAACGCATTACCATATTTCAAAAGACGTAAAGATGTCGGACTTACCATTATCTACGACATCGCGATGATTTATTTTTTTAATAATGAGTTTTTAAAAGCGCTGGAATTTATTAATCAGCTTATCAATGATGAAGATTTATATGCAAAAAAAGATTTAGAAAGCTATGCTTATCTCGTTCGTATTTTTATTATTCTGGAATTGAACAAGCCAAATAAATTTGACAATCTCTTAGATAACACAAAGAAAAAATTATCACGTGACGGAAAATTATTTGGAATGGAAAATCTTTTATTCAGATTATTAAATGATTTACTGGTGGCAGAGTCAGCAAAGGAAAAAAGAAAGATTATCTCCAGATATCAGCCTAAGGTAGATAAACTGTTGGCAGATCCAATGGAAAGTAAAGCCTTAAAATATTTCAATATCCAGCTTTGGATACAGTTAAAACTGGATGAAAAATAACCCCGATTATTTTATTTATATTTGCTTTAAAGCACTAACAATCAATTATTTACTAAATATAAATAAAATTGTAAAGGTTTATTACTTAGTGTTCTTTGTCCTTTTAACCTTTAGTTAGCTGATGCATCTTTGTTCTATCAAAACAAACAAATTTAAAACACTAAAAAATAAACATCATGAACACATCAGTAATCAAAGCATTTTATGCAGCACACAAAAAAGTCATTATCATTTGCGCGGTAGTTTTAGCTATAGCAGCAAATACACCAGCATTCAAAGAAGGATTTAATTCTTCTTACAAGAACCAGGCAAAATACGGTCAACCTAATACGTATGGTCAACAAAAACAAGAACAGCAACAACAAAGCGTTGGTTTCTTCAGTAGATGGTTTGGCAGCAGCAATGCAAATAACAATCCTCAACAAAGTAATTATATAAATCAACAAGGTTATACAGCAGGTGAAAATTCCAACGGTTACACAGGCGTAACAAATAATGGAACAGATATTACCTCAGGTTACTATAAACAACAAGCGGCAAACGATGCATCTGCAGAAAAATTTGATGACTATATCCGTGACCAGGGAAACTATGAGGACGGTAACGGCAACACCTATAAAATGAGCAGCCAGTACAACAACAACTACGTAAACGAAACTACCGGTGAAGCAGTACAAAGTAATGACCCAAGTTATAACCCCGGCGGCAGTTACACAGCGGTAGCACCAAGCGATTACAGTGCTTCTTCTGCACCTGCATCCTATACCACTACTACAGAAAACGGGGAATAAAGAAAATTAAAAAAACATAAAACGAAAGGTTCGCATAATGCGAACCTTTTAAATATGTAATTTTGAAAAAAGTAAATTATTCCTTCCTAGAATCGCGTATAACTCCGTCCATAGATATAGGACCGCTGCCTTCAATGACAAAGACAAACAGCAATACTAAAATCAAGATGGAAAAAAGTAATTCAGATCCGCCTAAAGCCAAACCATGTCTAAGATTTACAAAAAATATCGCACCAAGCACTACCGGTATTTGTATCAATGCAGCTAAACGGGTTAACAAACCCAAGCAAATCAGCAAACCACCAAACAAGTGAATCCATGGAATGGATGCCTGTAGCCAACCGCCGCTATTATATGGCACACCTGTTTCAGAAATTACCTGCTGCAAAAATGCAGTATTTTGTACGAATTGAAATCCTTTTATAAATAGACTGATTCCAAGAGCGATTCGGAGCGCTACCAACCATCTGGGATGATGAGTGCTGCTCCATTTGTTGAGTTCTAAGATAACATTCATGATAATATTTTTTAATGATTAATCTTTGTCGTGCTAATTAAATTTAAACCATTTCTGCATCTTTTGCTTGTCTATTTTCCTTGTCTGTTCCTGCAAAAAAGATTAGCAGGATGGCTGACTAAATAAGACTCTTATTTTTTGTACTTTTGCGCCATGCTTACACAAGGAATTTCTGTTTTAACGATTATCATTTTAGCATTTATAGCATTCGATTTTATATTGGAATACATTTTAGATTCAATGAATTCCAAAACCTGGGATTTACCGATTCCAAAAGAACTGGAAGGAATTTATGATGAAGAAAACTACGAGAAGGCGCGTCAGTATCATAAAGCAAAAGAAAGACTCAGCAGTATTGCAACTATTTTCAGCACTGTGTTAATCATTGCATTCTTATTATTCAAAGGTTTTGCCATCGTGCATTTACAAGTTTCGGCAATCACTGCATCACCGGTATTGCAGGCATTATTATTCTTCGGCGCATTCGCCATTGTTTCAGATATCATGGGCTTACCATTTGAATTATACGGCATTTTTGTGATTGAACAAAAATTCGGTTTTAATAAAATGACTTGGAAAACCTATTTAGCAGATAAAGTAAAAGGCTATTTATTAGGAGCGTTAATTGGTAGTGCATTACTTAGTTTATTTGTATGGTTTTATACTGTTGCCGGAAATAAATTCTGGATTTATGCATGGATTTTATTTTCAGGGTTTACATTATTCCTGACGATGTTTTATACTAGCCTGATTGTTCCGATTTTCAACAAATTAAATCTGCTGGAAAAAGGTTCTTTACGCGAAAAGATTGAAGGTTTTGCGCAAAAGATAAATTTTCCGCTGACGAATATTTTTGTAATTGACGGTTCTAAAAGAAGCACAAAAGCAAATGCCTATTTCAGCGGCTTGGGAAGTAAAAAGACAATTGTGTTGTTTGATACTTTAATTAATGAACAGACTGAAGAAGAACTGGTCAGTGTGCTGGCGCATGAAGTGGGTCATTATAAAATGAAACACATCCAGAAAGGAATGATTATTGGCATTCTGCAAATAGGTGCATTATTGTTTCTTTTATCTTTATTCATCAATATGCCTGCACTATCACAAGCATTAGGATTACAGACAGCTGTTCCGGTTTTCCATTTAGGGTTGATTGCATTTAGTTTATTATATAGTCCTTTTTCTATGATAACAGGAATTTTCATGAATATCATTTCCCGGAAAAATGAGTTTGAAGCAGATAATTACGCGAAAGAAAATACAGGAACGGGTGAACATCTGATTACTGCGTTACGAAAGCTTTCTTCCAATAATTTATCGAATCTAAATCCTGATAAATGGTATGTATTTTTCCATTATTCGCATCCGCCTTTACTGCAGAGAGTAAGAAATCTGATGAAATAATTATTTAATGAAACAATATAGTAATGAAGTAATTAATTAATAAAACAATGAAGTATTCTACCAGACATTATTTTATTATTCTATTATTTCAATTATACAATTATACCATTTCAGCACAAACATTAGTATCAAAACCTTTTGTCGGTCATACTTCAATAAATGAAATCAATATCTGGTGTATGTTCAAAAATGCAGATAGTGTTTTTATTAAATGCTCAGACGAACAGACTCGTCTTTTTATTTATCACCAAGAACTTTGTTATAAAAAATACCTTCCTGTAAATTGTAAGTTTAACGCCTTGCAGGAAAACACTTCTTATGACATTCAATATTCGTTTGACAAGCAGCATTTCTTTCCGCTTACCAGTGCTAAGACAAGTACAGATTCTGTAAAGGATTTTTCTTTTCTCGCGGGGTCATGTGCATATATCGGTACAGGTTTTAATCGGGTAATGAAACCATTCAACAGCTTAAAGATTTTCAATTATATGAAAAAAGATTCCGCGCATTTTATGTTATGGCTCGGCGATAATTTATATTATTTATTACAACGGCATAATTACAAAGCGGAACTGAAACGAAATATTAAAACGCGGTTGAATAAAAAACTAAATGCCTTTCTATATTCAAAACAGCAATATGCTATATGGGATGACCATGATTACGGAACAAATAACAGTGATGGCACATATAAATACAAAACAGCGTCGTTAAATATATTTCAGCAATTTTGGCCCAATCCTAAAAACGACACGTTTAATTATTATACTTTTAAACAACAGGACTGCCAGTTTTTTATGCTGGACGACCGCTACAATAACGAAAATGAAAATATCGTTTTAGGAAACAAGCAGCTTACATGGCTGGAAGAAGAATTACTGAGGTCAGACGGAACGTTTAAATTTATCTGTATTGGTATGCAAGCGCTGAATCCATTAAGTACCATGGAATGTTTTT
>JAYVPA010000013.1:0-2803 GCA_043757615.1 Sphingobacteriales bacterium
CAATTGTGCAAAGAAGCAATAGATTATAAATTTTATGCAGTTTGTGTAAATAGTTGTTACGTGTCAATCTGTAAAGACGCATTGCATGCATCTCCTGTAAAAGTTGCATCTGTAATAGGATTTCCTTTAGGTGTGATGGATACCTTGTCTAAAATAAGAGAAGCTGAAAATGCTGTAATTAATGGTGCTGATGAAATAGATATGGTTATTAATATTGGATTTTTAAAAGATAAGAAATATGATTTTGTAGAAGATGAAATTCGGCAAATCAAAAAATCAATTGGAAATAAAATTTTGAAAGTGATTATCGAAACCTGTTATTTAAATGAAGAGGAAAAAAAGATTGCAGCGCAACTGATAATAAATGCCAATGCCGATTTTGTAAAAACATCAACAGGTTTTGCAACGGGCGGCGCAACTTTAGAAGATATTGCTTTATTAAAATCTGTAACGCAAAATAAGATTCACATAAAAGTAAGCGGTGGTATTCGTGATTATGAAACAGCAAAAATATATATCGATGCGGGTGTAACAAGAATCGGCACCAGCAGCGGAATTGCAATTGTTAATAATCAAAATCTGACCTCCGATAATTATTGAAGTATTTATTTATATTTGTTTAACCAAAAAAACAATATATATGGAAAGCCATGAAATTCTCGACAGCGGATTAAGTTCCGGCAGTGTTTTAAGTTTAAATTCATCCGCAATAGAATACCTGAGACAAATGTCAAAATGGGGAAAGTTTCTGGCTATCGTCGGACTTCTCTTTTCCGGTTTAATTATATTAATAGGATTGGCATTCGGAACGATAATGAGCAAATTAATGGCGCTAAGCCCCGGAGTATCAGCAATGTCTGGCTCTGCAGGGTTTGCAGGTGGAATGGGATTCGGTGTCGGTTTGGTTTATGCTGTAATGGGTTTGGTTATTGCTTATCCGCCGGTGCGTTTGCTGCAGTTTTCAAGTCAGGCTAAAATAGCAGTGAACAATAATGATAGCATTGCTGTTGAAAATGCGTTAAAAAGATTGCGTTCTATATTCAGATTCTATGGAATTTTTACCATCATCATATTATCATTCTATGCGCTGGCACTGATAATTGTGTTGTTGGTTGGTGGACTCTCTGCTTTCAGATAATGTTGCTATTGTTGCTGATGCTGCGAAGCAGCATGCTCTAATGTTTCATAAAATTCCTCGCCGAATTTTCGGATGAGTGCATCTTTCAGAAATACATAAACAGGTACTTTTAAACTCTTTCCGAGTTTGCATGCATCGCTGCAAATATCCCAGACATCATAGTTAATGGCTGTAACTGTTTCCATCGGTTTTAAACGAATCGGATATAAATGACAACTGATTGGTTTTCTGAAATCAGTAACGCCATCTTTCCATGCTTTTTCTATGCCGCACGAAATCGTTCCGTCATTTTCGTAGTTCACATAAGCACACGCCCCTCTATCAATTAAAGGTGTTGCATAAGCCGTGTATTCATCATCCGGTTCATCCACGAAAGTACCTTGTTCTTCTATAGCTTTGATGCCTTCAGGAAGTAAATACTTTTTTATTTTAGGATAAATTTTTTCCAGGATTTTTGTTTCTGCTTTTTCTACAGGTGCACCGCTGTCGCCTTCTACACAACAAATTCCTTTGCATTTTTTTATGTTGCAAACAAATTGTTTTTCAATCACATCATCGCTGATTAAAACATCATCTATTAGAATCATATTATTATTTATTGTTTAACCGCAAAGATCAATAAGTCTTTCGCAAAGTACACAAAGTTAATAAATCAGTGTTTATCATCTAAATCCGCGTTCTATTTACCTAATACAAAGATAGCAGGTTTTTTATTCAAATCAGGTTTCCGTTTTTTCCATTCTGCTAATGGTAACGATTTAATGAATTCATCTTTTGCTGTAATATTGCAGGCAATGCATAACATTGTATCAAATTTGCAGTACAGTATGATTTCTTCGAGCAATCGTTGATTTCTGTATGGTGTATCCATAAAAATCTGTGTATTCCCCTTTTTTCCTGAGGCCTCCATTTGCAGAATCTTGTTTTTTCTTTCTACAGAATCAATTGGCAGATAGCCGTTAAATGAAAATTGCTGACCATTAAAACCGCTTGCCATTAATGCCATTAAAATGGAACTTGGTCCGACCAGCGGTTCAACTTTAATTTCCATTTCGTGCGCCGCTTCCACCACTTTATTTCCAGGGTCGGCAATACAAGGTACACCTGCTTCACTCATCAATCCGATATTTTTGCCGTTAAAAATTTCGCTTAGAAAAGAATCATCAAATTTATAATTGTTGTGTTTGTCCAGTTCTAAAAAAACACATTCATCAATATTCTTTTCTTTGTAAATAGATTTAATAAAACGACGTGCGGTTTTTAAGTTTTCTACGATATATAAATCAGTATCAATAAGAATATCTTTTATGTAAGCAGGAATAGCATGAGCAGTGTTTTCTGCTAATACAGTTGGAATTAAATACAGTTTGCCTTGTTGCATGTACAAAAATAAGATTAAACGAGAAATAATTTTATAATTTCACCAAACAAAATGAAACTCACTAAAAGTTATTATCAGCAGGAAGATGTAGTATATCTTGCAAAAGATTTATTGGGTAAGATTTTAATAACTGATATAAACGGAATTAAAACCGGAGGCATTATTACAGAAACAGAAGCATATAGCGAAATAGAAAAAGGTTCTCACGCCTACAATAAACGTAAAACAGAACGTACCAAAATCATGTTTGAAGCCGGCGGTTTATCCTACGTGTATTTTTGTTA
>JAYVPA010000014.1:0-2798 GCA_043757615.1 Sphingobacteriales bacterium
GATCCGTTATTTTCAACAAAAGACAAATTTTTTCTGAGCTTTCTGAATTTATCTTTGCCTTCCAGAATTTCCGTTATATCAGTACCGTTTACGAATAAATATTTTGCTCTGCCTGCCGGTGTATACGTTGCTACTTTAGTGCAATTGTATAACCATCGCCATCCTGTTTTTGTATTCACATAATACAAATGGGACAATACTTTTTCATAATTATCAGGATTGCTGAAATAAGCAATGTGAGTCTTAATAATATTAAAATTTTCCGGATGCAGATATCTGAATACATATGCAAAACCGAGCTTAACTAACTCATCATTTGTTACGCCAAAATAATCGACTGCTCTTTCATTAAAATAAACTTGAGCATACTTTTCAAAATCAACAATCTGGCAAATTTCAGGTGTTTCATCGGCCTTTTTTTTAAGATTTTCAAAACCCAGATTATAATTATCTACAAAAGAAGTTCTGCTTTCTGATAATATCCCTACCAAATGGGATAACTCATGATATACCTCATTCATAATTTATAGTTTTTCATAGTTTATCTAAAATTAATATAAAAGCATGTAAAACGAAATAGACAATCATCAATTAATATTTTAAAAAGTCATAGCTATCTTATACAGAATTATAGTGATTACACATTACTATAATTATGTATAAAAGTCATTTCATACATATTTTTAATATTATTTAGTCACTACAAATTGGTATTTATACAGGCAAAACAAAGAAGTACTTAGTAAGCGGTCCATTAAATGAGTAAGTGGTAATCACCTCAAATAATGTCGTTTTTTTTAGTTCATAAGTGAACTAAAATCTGATGTGTAAGAGACTTAATGATTAATTAGAATGAGGAGATTTATTCTCATTTTTTCTTTTCAGTAAACTGAGGAAAATACCAGACACCATCACAAAACAACCAAACCACAACACATTGATGAATGGAAATTTAATAGTTTTCATAATGATAAATTTATTGAGCTTCTGTTCAACTAAAATCTGCATTTTATTTTCTTCGGGAAGAATTTTTACAACAGAAAAACTAACATTGTTTTTTTCTACGCGTGCGGGAACACTTGTGGCAACAACTTCTCTTACTAAATAAACAGGTTCAATATAATAAGTAGTATCCAGTGAAATAAATTTCAACCTTGCCCCGATTGCAATGTCTTTAGGTAGCTGCTGGAATCCTTTTATTTCAGCATCCGGATTTATACTTTCAAATATCACAAGGCAACGCGATGCGGTAATAGTATCACCAACCGAAACAGTGTACGTATCCTGTACAATGGAATCTACAGGTGATCCATCTTCTTTTAATGGTGCCGATGTAATGTGTGTGTATAGATCTGAGGCAATCGTTTTACGCGTAGAGGGAACAGGGTTATTTCCCATTTTACTATTCATCAGAATATTCGGATGCAGCGTAAATATGTTTCTTATATTTCCTTTTTTATCGAGCTCTTCATATTGGACATTGAAATAAATATTTTGTTTGGTTGAAGAGTCACCTAAATAGGTAACTCTGTACTTACCCATATTTGTCGGCTCATCCTGATATAACAATACGTTTTCTGCAATGTCTTTATCTGTAAATCCTTTACCGTAATCAATACCAAACTTATTTACGGAAAGTACTTCTTGTCTGCCTTGAGAAATTAAAATTCCAATCAGCATAATTGCAAAACCAATATGTGATATAGAACCACCTGCTATTTTCAATTTACCTTTTAGTACCTGGAAAATATATTGCGCATTCGCCAATAAAGAAAACCATCCGCAGAAAATCAATAACGCATAATCCGGGCGATATAATTTATATGGAATGATGACAACTGCACATAACAAAACAGAAACGACGAAAACAATCAACAACTGTTTTGCTGTTTTCGCAAAATCAGAATTCTTGTATTTGAAAAATTGTGTTACCGCAGAACCAAATGCAACTAAAATAGCCATCCAGATTTGTACATTATTGTAATGACTTTTTATATCTGACGGAGGTGCTAACTTTGTATGAAAAAGTTTATTGATAACAGGAAACGACGTCATTACGACGATATGCACTGCAGAAAAAATAAAAACCAATGAACCGATAAATAACCAGAATTCTCTTGAAGACAATTTTTCTTCTTCCTGTTTTGAGGGAATTTCTTTTTTAAGAGTTCTATCCACAAATAAATAAATGGAAGGAAGCAGAAATGCTAAAATGATGACAACTAATTGTCCGCTCATTCCTAAATCTGTAAATGAATGAACGGATGCATCACCTAAAATTCCGCTCTTTGTCAGGAAAGAGGAATACAAAACCATTAAAAATGAACCGATGAAAAAGATATATGTTGCATGTAAGGAATAGCCTGTATGTTTATATGCCATTAGTGTGTGCATACCTGCTGCTAAAATCAACCAGGGAACTAAGGATGCATTTTCTACAGGATCCCATGCCCAGAACCCGCCGAAGCTCAATGCTTCATATGCCCAGGCACCGCCCATTAAAATCCCGGTTCCTAAAATCATCATCGCGAATAAACTCCAGGGTAAAACCGGTTTTACCCAATCCGTAAAATTTTTCGTCCATAAAGATGCAATTGCAAATGCTGCAGGAATGGTACATGCTGCAAATCCTAAAAATAATGTCGGCGGATGAATCACCATCCAGTAATTTTGTAAGGAAGGATTTAAACCGGTTCCATCTTCAGGAATCCAATCAGGATTCATCTTGAAAATCGGAATATCCATAGTGTCGCGCATCAACGCAAACGGACTTGAACCTAATTTGTATCCGAAAATAT
>JAYVPA010000015.1:0-2772 GCA_043757615.1 Sphingobacteriales bacterium
AATACACTTTTTTCAGCCGTTACCTGTACTTCCTGCAATAATTTGGAATCTTCACTAACTTTTATGGTGCCTAAATTTTGTTCAGTTTTATCAGGAGGAATGAGTACTAATTTTTCTATCACATAATCGCTGTAACCAACAAAAGAGATGATTAGTTTGTAAGCTCCTAAAGGTATCTGCGTGATTTCAAATTTACCTTTTTCATCTACTAAAGAACCAAAAATTTTAGTACTGTCTTTCAAGCCTCTTATTATAACGGAAGAATATCCTAAGGGTTGATTCGTGGCAGCATCTATTACTGTTCCGGTTATTTTTCCAATGGCGGGACGTTCATTATTCGCACTATTCGGAGACTGGGCGGATAATGCAAAGGTGATAAGGAATAAGGAGTAAGTAAAGATATATTTATGTAAAAATTTCATTTGATATTTTGATTGTATGTTTTGCATTTTTGCGTGAATTGTTATATATCAGCGGAATCTTTAAATCCGTTTAATCAGCGATCAATTATAATTTAGAAAATGAAACCAATAATAAAACCCAACCGATAATAAGGCATAAGCCCCCGATTGGTGTAAGGGGTCCGATAACAGGCGAAATAGCATCTGTTCCTAATAAACTTCGAGTTGCCAGTAAATACAAAGAACCCGAAAAAAATAACATGCCTGCAGTAAAAAACCAACCAGCATAATTTAATGTTTTGGATGGTACTTTATCTGCTAAAAAAATAACTGCCAGTAATGCTGCAACATGATAAAACTGATATTGTACTCCTTTATTAAAAATTTCCAAAGAATAAGCATCTAATTTTTCTTTGAGTGCATGCGCGCCGAATGCGCCTAATACGACGGCCAACATGCCATATACTGCTGCAATGATTCCGAATGTTTTTTGCATAAAAATGTTTGTACAAAATTAGGAATTAAAGCTAAAGAAAAATCACTTTTTTTACAATGATAAATCAGGGATAAATATTATTTATAGGTTATAGCTGAGGATTGGCTAACGTTCCGCCGCTTCATGAAGTTGCGAACTTCGTAACTGCGTACTTTCGGCTAAGATAAATATTCTTGCGAAACGTGAACGTGAATTTACAACAAAATTCGCAATTTCTTGAAACGGCTGTTAGTTGATGGTGTTGTTGTTAATCGATATATTTGTTACTTTTACTAATGTTACATTCACTGCATAATGTTTGCAAATTATTCAGTTCAGTTAAGCCACCAAGAGAAAAAGGAATTTTATGGTCAACGTGTAATTTTGCACCATCATTTGCATTTCTTCCACACGCAACGCATTTAAAATTATCCTTTTTAAAAACTTTGTAACGCATTACTAATGGAATATTTCGTTTTGTTTTATTCTCAATAACTTTCAAAGGTAAATTTTCTATTTCATCATCGTTTCCAGTAAATATGTAATCTAATTTGTTGTAAGTTGGTAATATTTCAAGTTGATAGCCTTTATTTCCCTGAAAATGACCTTTCAAAATTGATACGACAATAAAATCATTCAGAAACTTCTCCAAAGATGTATTTACAAGTTGTTTTTTTATTGGGTCAAATATTCCTAAAATTATGTCATTATTGTCTGTTACGTCAAAACCAAGTTTTTTAAGTTGTTCGCAAAATACTATTTGTTTTTGTCTTCTATGAGCTTGTGCTAATTTTTCACTTCCTTTATATTGTTCGGAAAATTTTATTTTTTGAGTTAGATAAATTACGTTGTCACTTTCCTTTTCAGTTGTAAGATTTAGTGAAAAAGTCATTCCTTCTTTTCCGTTAATTTTTGTGAAGCAAAATAATCTATAAAAATCACTTGTGTTTTCATAAAGTTGCAATGAAACTTGTAAATCTCCATCTAAAATTGGAAAAGTGTATTGGTGTTCATTTTGTAATCTTTCAAAATTATCTTGATTATATTGAATTTTATCTTTTACACCTTTTATTCCTTTAAGTATAAATTTCCCTATTGTTATTTGATTAGGAAGTTTTGTTTTCCTTAATATTTCTGCGAATATTTCAGCATCATTATGTCTGTTGTTTTTCGTCATAAGTTGTTGTTTTCCAGCTCGTCAAATACACTATCAGCTAACTTAGTTATATAGGCAATAAAGTTACACATATACAAACAAGAGTAGGTTGGCTTTGCGCAACTTTGTACCATATTATTCAAATATACATTTTTTATAATTCAATTTCCATGCTTCAAATCTGCCAGTTAATTTCTATTTCACCTTTTGCTTTTAGTATTTCATTTGTTTTAGAAAAATGCTTGCATCCAAAGAATCCGTTATAGGCTGAAAACGGCGAGGGGTGAGCTGCCTTTAGAATAGTATGTTTGTTTTCATCTATCAACACAGATTTTTGCTGCGCAAAATTTCCCCATAATATGAAAATTAGGCCATTACATTCTTTTGATAATTTTTGGATGACCGCATTGGTAAATTCTTCCCAGCCTCTTTTCTGGTGCGATGCCGGTTTATTCGCCTCCACAGTTAGAATGGCATTTAACAGAAAAACACCTTGTTCTGTCCACTTCTGCAGACAACCATGAGTCGGAATTTCAAATGGAACATCACTTTTTAGTTCTTTATACATATTTACCAGACTTGGAGGTGGTTTTATTCCGGGTTGTACAGAAAAACATAAGCCATGTGCTTGTCCGGCACCATGATATGGATCCTGACCAAGAATTATAACACGTACTTTATCAAAAGGAGTGGAGTTGAACGCATTGAATATAAGCGGTCCGGGCGGGTAAATGGTTTTG
>JAYVPA010000016.1:0-10236 GCA_043757615.1 Sphingobacteriales bacterium
CATTATTGTTGCTGTTATTATTCGGATTTGAAAATAACGGACTTACCCCGCTATACGAATTACCATTAGGATTTTCACTTCCAAAATTAGTAGTCGGATAAGCTTCTTGTTTTAGTTTATATTCACTTTCGTTGCCTTCAGCATCAGACATCTCCACAATTATTTCACCATTTTCATTCTTGTGTATTTTTTGCGATTGCAGCATTTTCGATACAATTGGATGAAATGATAAGTCTTCAATTTTTGTCGACATATCATTCATGGCTTCAAACGCCGCTTTATCAAAATCCTGTTCACGTGATTTAATAGCACCTTTCAACCAGAATATCTGTACAATCCCGATACCGAACAATCCGAGAAATAATAAAACTGAAGTAAAAAGTATAAGATTCTTATTCACTCCTTAAATTTACAAAGGCAAACAGTTGCGAAATGTTAACAATCCTTAAAGTGTTGATATAGATGTATTTAAAATTGAAAATCAAGTAATTATATAAATGTAAAAAACCTACTTTATATTTAGGAAATATAAAATATTACCTTGGAAGAAATGAAGAAATTTATTGCATATATCGGTCTCTATGTATTTTTATTATTGAATGCATGCAGTCAGCAGAATAATATTAAACAAGGTCAAATCTATTCGCACATTCCTGTAAAAAGCGACACCACTTTGTCTTACGCTATTTACATTCCCAAAAACACTTCAACACAACATAAACTTACATTTATATTCTTTGATCCTCATGGAAGCGGTGATTATCCCGTTTCTTTGTATAAAAATTTGGCTGATGAATATGGCATTATTCTGATTGGAAATAATAATTCATCTAATGGCACTGATTTCAACCTGATAAGCACAAATTTTATAACGTTATTAAACGAAATAAAAACTACCTATAAAATTGATGAGAAAGATATGGCACTCTGGGGTTTTTCAGGCGGGGCTAAAGCTGCCCTAAATAACACAGGACTGAACAATACTATTTTGTATTGTATCTATGGCGGTTCTGTTATGAATTTTCAAAATAACAATATAGAATTGTTAGGCTTCAACGGAAAGCAAGACATGAACTATACTGATTTATTGAGCTTTTCAACTCAACAAAAAGATAATCCCAACCATTACCAGATTGAATTTTCCGGCAAACACGCATGGCCGGATACAATTACTGCAAAAGATGCATTCCGCTGGTTATTATTAAAAAAGATGCAGAAAAAAGAAATTGCATTGAATAAAATTCTTGTAACAAAATCATTTACTATTTATAAAAAACAAGTTGACAATCTTATTCTTTCAAAACAATATACCGATGCATTTCTGGCGTGCAATAAAGCGATAAACTTCCTGAATTCACTAACAGACATCAGCTATTTCAACACCAAAAAAAGTTATTTACTTACCTTGCCTGCATTTAAAAAACAAGTGCTGGATTTACAGACATCTCTTGATAAAGAAACACAGATAAAGTCAGAACTGCGCGATAATTTATTTACAAAAGATACGCTCTACTGGAAAAAAGAAATAGCAGATTTGTGGCTAAAATCAGCAACCGACAAATCAGGCATCTACAGTCGCATTTTAGGATTTTTATCATTAGCGGGTTATTCTTATGCAAATCATGCATTCCAATCTAATGATATAAATGCACTGACACAAATACTGTTTATTTATCGGCATGCTGATCCTACAAATGCGGAACAGGCATTTATGCGAGCCAGACTTTATGCCATGCAAAATAAAAATGACTTAGCTAAAGATGCTTTGCAGGAAGCTATTAAATTAGGAGTTGATAAAAAAAGAATTACTGAAGACGTGTTGCTGAATAAACTATGATGCAGAAACTGTCTTTTTAGCTTCTTCTAATTTCCTGCCAACCTGTCCGGTAAGAAAATGAAAATACATAATAAAATCTGAAGCTAAACTCCATAACGGATATTGAAAAGTAGCCGGTTTATTTCTTTCAAAAAAGAAATGCCCAACCCAGGCAAACGTATAACCTACTACAGGTAAAAAGAATAAGATAGCACCGTTATGAAAATAGACTGCTGCTGCCACTACTCCAAACAAAAGTGTAGTGCCGATATAATGCAGCGTGCGACAAACAGGATTTGCATGTTCTGTTAAATAGTAAGGATAAAAATCTTTTAAGGTAGTGTATTTGCGTTCCATATGTTCAATCAATTAAAGAATTAGAGAATTGTAGAATTTATGAATTAAAGTTAGTCATAATTTGTAACTATATCAAAATCGAATTAATAAATTTTCAGCCATAAAAGCGAATCGTCAGCTTTTACACGGGTATAAAATGGCACATAATATTTTCCGTCTATTGTTTTGCAATATTTTGTTGAAAGCCCTTTATCAAGTAAATCTTCATTTAAAGAAGGAAAATTTAATGTATCATTATCGAAATTGTATTTACCTCTGAAAAAACATGTATAACATGCATGTCTTGCAGTTATTACATAAGAATTATTAGCTTTTAGATTAATCTTATAACCTCCAAGCATGTGTCCATTTGTTTCTAACATATGAACACTTTTGCTTTCAAAATGTCCAGAATATGCAATTAAGAATAATAGAAATACATTAAAAATGGTGACTATAAAAGGCGCATAGTTTTTTTGTTGTTTTTGAAAAATTTCCTTATAGCTAATCTTTGCAAGTAAGACAAGATAAACTACAATAATAAAAAGAAAAAACATTGCAGATATTAATCCATCGTAACACTTAACTTCTTTATAAGGAAATAAAAAATAAGCACACCAAATTCCTAACAAAAGCAATATTAATGATGATTTATATTTTTTTATTGGTTGATTATTCATAATTAAAAATAAAGATACTTATAAAAATGAAAATCTATTTAACACATTTTATATCTTCGCCGCATGCAAATCCGCAGTAGGGCTTATTTATACATGCACATAGCTACTTTTTTATGGGGTCTGACTGCCATTTTAGGAAAACTGATTTCTATAAATGAATTTCCATTGGTCTGGTATCGTGTGCTTATGGTATTTGTTTCGTTATTATTTTTTCCAAAACTGATGTCATCCGTAAAAAAGCAATCCGCAAAAAACATACTCGCATTAAGTGGAATCGGCATACTGGTATCTTTACACTGGATAGCCTGGTACGGCTCTATCAAATATTCTAACGCATCTGTTGCAGTAAGTTGTATTGCCTGCATTTCTTTGTTCATTTCAATATTAGAACCAATCATCAACCGGACTGCATTTAACCGTTCTGATTTTATTTTAGGCATTTCTGTAATTCCCGGTATTTTATTGATCAACCAATCACTGGACCTGCATTATAAATTCGGATTCTTCCTGGGAATTATCGGCGCCTTATTAGCCGCTATCTTCACCATCTTTAATAAAAAATATACACAGGATGTCGACCCCAATACCATAACTTTTATTCAGATGTTCAGCGGATGGATATTTTTATCACTTTGTTTACCGTTCTACATAAAATTCAATCCCGGTAAATTTCATTTGCCTGATTTAAGAGATTTTATGTTGTTACTGATTTTATCCATATTGTGTACTGTAATTCCTTACAACTTATTTTTACGTGCATTGAAAGCGAGTACACCATTTACGACTTCGTTAATCAATAATTTAGAACCTGTTTATGGAATCATTTTAGCAGCCATATTATTACAGGAGAATAAAGAACTGAGCTGGAAATTTTATCTGGGCACTTTAATTATTTTATCCGCAGTATTTGTACACGCATACCTGAGTAACAAGGAACAAAGTGCCGTGAAGAAAATATAGGAAATTTATTCTCCCGGATGATAAATGCGCTCAGCGCTTTTCATAACATCTTCTTTTTTTAATGACATTACTTTTGTCTTTTCATTTACAAATAATTCCATTTGGTCTGTATAATGTTTGCTGTCCGGATGTGTGGAAGTACCAAATGGTGAAACAGAATTGATTTCCACACCATCTTTTCCAAATTTTATCAATTGGAAAAAACCATCACCTGCAGTAGCTTTATAAAAGCCTTTTTCTTTATCATATTTTGTATCTACCGCACGCGGCACTTCTGATAAGCCGCTGATCGGATAAGACTTATCACCGCGCGATAATCTTTGTATACTGCCTAAGGGAACATCAATCGTATTAAATTTTTTAAGTAAATAATTTTGGGCTTTGGAAAGTGCTCCCACAACTTCTGTCTCCGTTATCGGTTTTTCTTTTATCATTAGAAAGGCGTAGGGCAATTTCATTTTACCTGTCATAAATTTATTCGTTAGCATGGCAATGCCTGCATTTTTATCATCTTTATCTCCGCTCAGGTTCCATGTTTTTATTTTCGCAATAGCCTCTTTCAAATCCGGATATTTTTTTTCATCTAACGTAAATAAGGCTTTAAAATTTCGCATGTATCGTCCATTAGCATCATAGAATTTATCAAACTTTATCCGCTGAAAATCTTCCCAGGTAAATTTTCCCTGATGCTCATTTAATAACCGGGAAAAACGTTCGTTTCTGTTATAGGTAAATAATTGCATTCCGACAAAATAATCTTTGCTATTTTCATCATAAGCTGTAGCTTGTAAAGGTGTCCCGTTGCAATTAAATAAAAAACCACATTTCGGATTCAGGTATTTTATTTTACGTTCGTAAGGCAGTAATTTTGTCCATAAATAATTGGAAGAAGTTCCTGCAACCGGACGATTCCAGTTTAACGCAGAATCCCGCAAAGGAATTTTTCCTTCAGAAATAAAGAATATATTTCCTTCTTTATCTCCGTACGTGATATTAAATAAAGGCAATGCTTCCATTTTAACTACTTCCTGAAACTCTTGAAAATTTTTGGCTTTGTTCATTCTATACCATTGTTCTGCACCACGGATATCCATAGCTGACGGATATCTCAATGCAAACCAGCCATGCTTCGTTTTAAAGACCGGGCCGTAAACAGAAACCGGAACCGTTCTTTTAACCGGAAGTTTCAATGCGCCTAATTTTATTTTCAGATGAATCGTCATATACGTAAATTTTTTCCATTCGCCGTCATACCAATAGGAATCGTGGTTGTTGTTTAATTTCATTTTATAGACATCGCCGAAATTGTGATAATCAGTGGTGTGCGCCCAGCCTAAATTTTCATTACAGCCCACGAAAATGGAAACGCCACCGGGAAATAAACCACCCATGCAATTCCAGCCTTCATCGCTATTTATATGCGCTTCATACCAAGCCATTTGTCCTTCTATCGGCTGGTGCGAATTACTCAACAACCACGTTTTACCATCTTCAGTTCTTGAAGGAGCTAATACCATTGCGTTAGAACCACTGCCTTTTTCATTAGGCTGAAAAAAATCATGTGTCAGATTATCTTTAACCGCTTTTAAATCCAACCCCGCACCTGCCAGCAGAATACCCAAAGAAACATACCCTTTTATCACATCCTGCGGAGAAAATGGAAAGGTGTGTTTCAGCAACACTTCGTCAGGATATTTTACGGCATACTCATTTACTGCTTGTGTATAAGCTTCCACTATCTTTCTGAATGCAGGAGACAAATCTTTTTCGTATCTATTTTCTACCAAAGTATCTACTCCAAAAAATTGCATCGCAAAATCGAACAACACACCATTTTTGCCAAGAACGGATCCTGCTTTATTTTTTGCAGGCAATAAATTATATTGTATCAATTTGAATGCGTCTTCGCAATGCGCCCATGCCAGGCCATACGCTGCATCTGCGTCTGTTTTACCATAAATATGCGGCACACCAAATGTGTCCCGAACAATGGTTACATCTTTAGGATTTACCTGAGCCTGCGAAGAAAAAAATAAGATAAAAAAAGTAAAAAAAGGGAATAGATTTTTCATTGCAATAATTATTGTCCTAAAATAAGTAATTGTATCTATATTTTTGTTTTCTTTAGATAAGTATAACTTTAATATTGCAGCAAGTGTAAAAATTATTTAACTGTTCTAATAATTATTCCTGGAATTAAAAAGTAAATCATGAAATCTGCTTCCATAAGCGAAATAAAAAATGAGCTTGTTCATTTACAGCAACAAGATTTAATAGAACTTTGCCTGAAACTGGCACGTTATAAGAAAGAAAATAAAGAATTGCTTTCCTACCTTTTGTTTGAAGTGCATAATGAACAGGCATATAGAAATTCTGTAAAGAAACTGATAGATGAACAGTTTGCAGAGATTACACAAACCAATTTATACCTTGTAAAAAAGAGCCTGCGGAAAATATTACGAATAACAAATAAGCATATTAAATATTCTGGGAATAAAGAAACAGAAGCTGAAGTCTTACTGCATTTTTGCTATATTTTAAAGAATTCAAAGATTCCTTTTCACACGAATAAAGCATTAACTAATCTTTACAACACACAAATCAAGAAGATAAGCAATACTGTATCTGCTATGCATGAAGATTTACAATATGATTTCGAAAAAAAATTGGCAGAACTATAGCCAACCCTAATTGTTTAACAATTTATCAAACAGTATAATTCATTTTTAAAGTATCTTTGCTAAATCAACAAACTCAAATGACTTTCGAAGAACGCGTACAATTATCGGAAACACATATTTTTAAAGCTGTTTTTCCAAATACAACCAATCATTACGATACTTTATTTGGCGGCACAGCCATGCAGCTGATGGATGAAGTGGCTTTTATTACAGCTACCCGTTTTTCACGTCTGAAAATGGTAACGGTTTCATCTGACAAAATAGATTTTAATGTTCCGATTCCAAGCGGCACGATTATTGAATTGGTTGGAAAAGTTACCAGAATGGGAAACACCAGTCTGGATATTAACGTAGATATTTTTATAGAATTAATGAACTCCGACAAGCGCGAACTGGCAATTAACGGATTGTTTAAATTTGTTGCAGTGGGTGAAGATAAAAAGCCGGTGAAAATTGACATCACTAATATTAACTAAGATTGACAATGAACGATTAACAGTATTAAATATGAAAAACTTATTCTTCCTAACACTTGCACTATCCTTTTCATTATCACTTTTAGCGCAGGAAACAGGAATGCATATTGAACATGATGCAACATGGCAGCAGATTTTAGAGAAAGCAAAAAAAGAAAATAAATTTATTTTACTGGACGCATACGCAAGCTGGTGCGGTCCGTGCAAATGGATGGCGAAAGAAGTTTTTCCAAAACCGGAAGTTGGCGCTGCCATCAATCCACATTACATTTCTGCAAAAATAGATATGGAGAAAGGGGAAGGCATTGAACTGGCAAAGAAATATAATGTGCGGAATTATCCGACCTATTTATTTTTTGATTCAAATGGTGAACTGGTGCACCGCAGTTTAGGCTCAATGCCTGCTGAAGATTTTATTAAACTTTGTACCAACACATTGAATCCCCAAAATCAGTTTGTGACACTTAGAAAAAAATATGAAAGCGGTATAAAGGATTCCGCATTCCTGAGATCATTTGCCTTGAAAGCAAATGACGCGCAAGACAGTCTGGCACAACATGCGTTAAAAGAATTTTTTGCTACCGCAAAATATGAACTGACACCTGCAAACGTATCTCTGATTGTTTACACAACAAATAATATTTACGACACGGGTTATGCAATCATTCAGGCAAACAAAGATGTATTTAGTAAAGTAATCGGGAAAGATGCCATTGATGAACAACTGGAAGAATTAGTCTGGAATGAAGCCAAACGTGCAGGAAAGAAAGGCACAAACAAGGAAGCTTTCAGGAAAGTAATTCAGCAGTATTTACCCGATAAGACTGATTTATTATGCGCAGAATATGAATTAAGTTTGTTAAAACGCGCAAACAACTGGAAAGATTATTTACCAAAAGCATTAGTATTTGCTGATAAATTTTGTAAAAATGACTACGATAGACTAAATAGTATTGCAGGAAATTTATGGGAAAATTTTAAAGACAAACCCACTTTAGAAAAAGCATTGAAATTTGCACTGCGTTCTGTAGAACTAAACAGCAACTATGATAACAATGATACGGTGGCGCGTTTATATGCAAAACTAAACAACAATGCTTATGCAAAAAAGTATGCGCAAACATCTCTGGAATTAGCTAAAAAAGAAGGTGTCGAAACGTTCAGTATAGAAGAACTTATTAAGACTTTGAAATAACCACGCGGATTATTTCTTCTTACTGTCATCGGATAAAATAATCTTTATTGTTTCGCTTTTATTCATATCCGAATTCAAAATAAACGTACGAATGAATTCATTATCATCTATTGAAATAGCTGCG
Organism: Sphingobacteriales bacterium; assembly: GCA_043757615.1. GTDB lineage: Bacteria > Bacteroidota > Bacteroidia > Chitinophagales > JADIYW01 > JADJSS01. The sequence goes on from JAYVPA010000016.1 coordinate 8,269, forward strand.
GTATTTGGCGGAATGCTTCCTAAGTTTTCAGCAAACAACAATAACTGGTTATCTTTCTTTTTTAAATCGAGATGAATGGTATACTTTTCTTTTTTCAGCAGAAAATTACTCAATATCCATGTATCATTAAAGCGCAGCGAAATAACATCACCATCTTCCTTATTATTATCCCACACCTGTATAGTAATACTGTTTCTCTTTACGGTCCACTCCTTACCTGAAACAATCTTACGTTTTGAAATATCTTTATACGTATTTTTCTTTTTTGAAATTAAAGAATCAGTAGATTTTTCTAAAGCCTGATAAGTTGAATCCAACATTCCCGGATGCATTAGTACAGAAGTAAAACATTCAAAATCCGGTATCATATTTCCCGCAGAATCTTTGCTTCTGAAAGTATATATATATCTGTATACCGGATTCCGGTATAAATCAAGTGAAGGAATTTTACTGGCATCTTCTTTTAGTTGGAAATAGCCTGTAAAACAATCTTCCAGATGCAGATATTCCATCGGAAACTCATTTAACTTTTCAAAAGAGTTTATGTATAATTTATTTTTATTGACTAATGTCGTTTTTAATAAAAAATTTCCGACGTAATCCTTGCTAAAGACTTTCAGCTCAACAATATAACTCTGATCTTTATCATGCTTAATATTTGCATTTATAAAATAATCTCTGTCATCAATATGTCCTATAATAGTTCCACGCCATTTGCCTACTATGCTGTCAGTAACTGCGAATGATTTTACTGAAAAAAATGTACATAAAAATATCAGTAGTAGTTTGTTCATTGACAATTAAGTTGATTATAAATTTTTACACATTCCATGGCTTCTTTCACATCATGAACACGCAGGATGTTTGCACCATTTTGCAATGCAATCGTATTTGCTATTGTTGTTGCATTCAGTGCATTTTCTGAAGTCGTATCTAATAATTTGTATAACATCCTTTTCCTTGACAATCCTGCTAAAATTGGCTTGTCTAATTTTTTAAATATATGCAGATTTTGCAATAATGAATAATTCTGTTCCATTGTTTTGGAAAATCCGAATCCCGGATCTATTGTAACATCTTTTATGCCGAACTCTTTTGCTTTGCTCAATTGCATAATAAAATAATCTAAAACATTTGTTAATAAATTATCATAAGACGCCTCCTTGTGCATAGTTTGAAAATCTCCTTGTCGGTGCATCAAAATCAAGGGGCAGGAATATTTCGCAGAAACATTGAATATATTTTCATCTTCTGTACCTCCTGAAATATCATTGATAATAGAAACACCATTTAAGATAGCTTCTTCCGCAACTTTACTTCTAAATGTATCGATGCTTAAAATGGCATCAGGAAAATGTTTGTGAATGATTTTAATCGGTGAAAGAATACGTTTCAACTCTTCTTCTTCAAAAACCAATTTAGCTCCAGGTCTTGTTGACATTCCGCCTATATCTATAATAGTTGCGCCGTATTGCAGCATCTGTTCCACACGTGACAAAATTGCCATTTCTTGTAAATATTTTCCTCCATCAAAGAAAGAATCAGGTGTACTGTTTAAAATACCCATTACAATAGGTGAATCAATAGTCAAAAGTCTTCCTTTGCAGTTCAATGTAAAATTTTTCATAAAAAACGGCACTTGATTGAAAACAACAGCAAAGTTATGTATTTTTAGCGACTGTTCTTCATTGCCATGCTGAGTTTGCGGAGAACAGACACATCTTACAACCATGAACGTTACAACAATTACCCAATACGAAACTGCATTTGCGAAATGTAAAGATGTTTTTCTTAAGAAAACAAAAGATTACGGTACCTCGTGGCGGATTTTACGTGCGCGTTCCATTACCGACCAGATTTATATCAAAGCAAAACGTATCCGTACAATTGACGAAACCGGTGAAAATAAAGTTGGCGAAAGTGCTGAATCTGAATTTATCGGCTGTGTGAATTATGGAATTATCGCAA
>JAYVPA010000017.1:0-10167 GCA_043757615.1 Sphingobacteriales bacterium
GATCCTATCACTTCCAAAGAAATCAGTAAGCTGATATTGGAAGTACAGCAAAAACAACAAACAAGTTCTATCATCATTACTCATGATATAGAATGCGCCAGAATAACTGCAAACAGAATTGTGGTTCTGAAGGATGGAAAGATAACAGCAGAAGGTTCTTATAAAGAACTGGAGAAATCTGAAGATGAATGGATACGTTCGTTTTTTGAATAATAACAATTAAAAAATTAAATACAATGGAAAATAAGGACGCAAAAAACAACATCAAACTCGGTATATTCGTTACCGTCGGATTAGTATTATTTTTGGTAGCCATCTATTTTATAGGCGACCGTCAGCATCTGTTTAGTAAGACAATTTCACTCTCCTCAATGTTTAAAGACATCAGCGGATTGCAGGTAGGCAATAATGTACGTTTTTCTGGTATCAATGTCGGTACCGTGAAAGGCATAGAAATTGTAAGCGACAGCTTAGTGAAAGTAGAAATGGAAATTGAAAAAAGCACACAGAAATTTATTAAAATAGATTCAAAAGCTATCATTGGCTCGGAAGGATTGATGGGCAATAAAGTGCTGAATATTTCTCCTGGAACACCCGGCAATAAAATAGTAAAAGATGAAGATGTCATAACAGCTAAACAATTAGCCAGCCTGGATGACATTATGGTGAAAATGGATTCCGTTGCAGGAAATGCAGTTTTTATTACTGCCGACTTGAAAGGTCTGATGGGAAATATTCATGCAGGAAAAGGTACGCTGGGAAAATTGTTTATGGATGAAGGAATGGCAGCTAATATTGATCAGACTTTGGTAAACGTAAAACATAGTACAGGTAATTTAAATACAGATTTGGAAGCACTACAAAGTAATATTTTCTTTAAAAAAGGAATAAAGAAAAAAGAAAAAGCAGCTGCTGAAGCAGCAAAAATAGTTCAGCAAAAAAGAACGGATGACTCATTAATGAGAATAAAAAAGAAAAAATAATTGAATAATAGATATCGATAAACAAAAATCTCCTAATGAGGACGATGAGGAGTTGAATGAAAAAAGATTTTAAAGATGATATATCCGGCGGTCATTTTAGATGTTCCAGATTCTGAATTAGACGATGACTGGAGAAGAAATCGACAGTGAAAACGAAGAAAACAATCTGTATAGCTTAGGCGGTGATAACCACGACTAATAAGTGTCAGGCTTTGCTGCGAGTCATAAATTCTTTTCAATACGATTGACTGTATTTACATCTTTTGAATCTAAATCAGGTAAATTTATTTGAATTTTATGCAGTAATTCCAGTTTAATCATACTGTATTATCTATGACAGATTATTTATAAATGCAAACTTCTGTATTACCTTGATTATTCTTGGAGGCACGATACATACCTTCTGTATTAAACGGCATTACTATATTTCCTTGAACATCTACCGCTATCAGTCCGCCATCTCCATTAATATTTTTTAGACGATGATGTATGACTTCATTACATGCATCCTGCAAACTCAGTCCTTTGTATTCCATCAGACAGGAAACATCGAAAGCAACTACTGCACGTAAAAAATATTCACCGTTGCCTGTGCAGGAAACTGCGCAGGTTATATTGTTTGCATACGTGCCGGCTCCGATAACCGGGCTGTCTCCTACTCTTCCGAATTTTTTATTTGTCATGCCCCCTGTTGAAGTGGCAGCAGCAATATTTCCATATATATCTAACGCAACAGCACCAACGGTTCCAAACTTTTTATCTTTTATACTACTGTGGTCCAACTGAAAATTTTCTGTGTCTCGGATTTTCAGCCATTGCTTATATCGAAAATCATCATAGAAATAATCATCATCAATAAACGGAAAACCAATACTTGCTGCAAAATCCATCGCACCTTCACCCATTAATAAAACATGTTCTGTCTGTTCCATTACTTGTCGTGCCAGCGCTACGGGATTTTTAATATTGTGTACACCACAAACAGCTCCTGCCATTCTGTGTTGTCCTTCCATAATAGACGCATCCATTTCATGCCCGCCTGTTGAATTAAAGACAGAACCTTTTGCAGCATTGAACAAAGGACAATCTTCTAATACGACAACAGCTTTTTCCACTGCATCTAATGAAGTACCCCCATTTTCTAAAACTGCGTAACCTACATCTAAGGCATCCTGTAATGCTTCTTTATATGCAACTTCTTTTTCTGCACTCATTTCTGATTGCAGAATCGTTCCTGCACCACCATGTATTGCTATAGAAATTTTCTGCATACTTATTTTATATTCATATTATACGGCATCTTATACTGATACACACCGGATGATTGTATACGTTCTATTTGTTTCAGGTAGAATAACTGCGGTGTAATATTTTTCAATAATTTAGTTTGTTCATCATCTTCGTGATTTCCAAAAAATCCGCTCATGATACTTTCCATTAAAGTTTTAGATTTTGGATAAGCCACCACATCTGCTTCCTTTATTTTAGCTAATTCTTTTACGCGTTTTACTGCCAAATCCAAACCGCCTAACTCATCTACCAAACCTATTTTAATACCATCCTGTCCTGTCCATACTCTGCCGCGTGCAATTTTATTTACAGCAGCGGTATCCATTTTTCTGCCTTTTGCAACTCGGTCTAAAAATATACTGTAACCGACTTCTATATGTTGTTGTACTTTTCTTAATTCCACATCATCCCAGTCATTTGTTACATTGAAAAAGTTAGAATGCTGTGCTGTTTTTACTTCATCGAAAGTGACACCCACTTTATCATTCAACGCTTTTCGGATATTTGGTATCATACCGAAAATACCAATAGAACCTGTAATGGTATTTGGCTGCGCAATAATTCTATCAGCATCAGCAGAAATATAATAACCACCTGAAGCTGCATAGTCACCCATAGAAACTACAACAGGTTTTTTAGCTTTTAATTTTTTTATTGCATGATAAATCTGCTCAGATGCAAATGCACTGCCGCCCGGTGAATTCACCCGCAGCACAACACCTTTTACTGCATTGTCTTTTTCTAATTTCTGGATAATTTTCACAAATGCTTCACCGCCAATGACGCCATCTTCTTCTTTGCTGTCATTTATTTCTCCTTCTGCATACAAAACCGCAATTTTATTATCATTGCCTGTTTTCATTTTATTTTTCACAATCTCTTTGTACTTATCGTAAGTGATGGTTTTTAATTCGTCACTTTTTTTATATCCAAGTTTTGTTTTGATTTCATCCTTTACTTCATCTTCATATCTTATTCCCGAAGCCAACCCATATTTTACAGCATCGTTTGCATCCATCACCGATAAATTATTTTGCATACCTTTTAAGGAGTCAACAGAAATTTTTGTTGATTGCTGTAAAGCCTCCAAATAACCTCCTGCAATATCATTCAGTAATTCCGTGCGCTGTAACCTGTCTTCAGGACTCATGTCTGTTCGCCTTAATCCTTCCGTGGCACTTTTGTATTCACCTACATAAAACACTTTATATTCCACGCCTAATTTATCCATGAGGCCTTTGTAATAATCCATTTGCATAGCAAATCCGTCAAATTCACATTCACCTAATGGATTGATATAAAATTTATCTGCTGTTGTATTCAACAGTAAATTGAATTCAGGTGTTGAATTGGAATATGCGTAAATAAATTTTTTAGATTCTTTAAAATCTTCCAGTGCTTTTCGTAAATCAAACATAGTGGCGGGATGACCCTGCATTTCATCAAGATTCAAGTAAATACCTTTTATATGATCATCTGTTTTTGCATATTTTAAAACTTCTTTCAATTCAAATAAACCGATAGTGGAAGCATCTGTAATAGAACCTGTCAATGCCGATATCGGGCTTAAATTCCTGAAAGGATTATTATATGCTCTGTCTGTAATTTCTCCTTTTAACGTTAAATTCAGGACGGAGTTTGCTTCCAGTTTCGGAGCTTTAGAACCTCCGCTCATCAGTCCCCCGATGAGAAAAACAAAAACGAAAAAAAACAGGAGCCCAAATGCAAGTAAACAAGCGAAGAATGTCTTCAAAAAACTTTTCATAATTGATTTTTTATTGAATGAAATTAATGCTTTCAAATTAAAAATTTGAAAGTCCAAAATTAGTTGTTATTATTGGAAAAATATTACCGTTGTACACAGTTTATTTATTGTTAGGTTCTAACAAAGGCGACAGAATGAAATATTTGTTGCTGGCGTCCTATTTTATTCGTAAAAATTCGTGCGAAATTATTAAAACATCTGCTGTTTATATCACAGAACCATGGGGAAAAACCAATCAGCCCAAATTTCTTAACCAGGCATTATTGATAAAAACAAACAAAACACCATTTCAACTGCTGAAAATCCTGAAAAAAATTGAAAAAAACTTAGGCAGAACCGCAAAGCACAATAATTCTGCAAGAACCATTGATATTGATATTTTATTCTTTGAAAATACTGTTATTCAGGCAAAACACCTGGTTATTCCGCATCCGCGATTACATCTGAGGAATTTTACTTTATTGCCGCTTTCAGAGTTAAACAAGAGTTATACACATCCTGTTTTAGGTAAGTCGATAGAAGTATTGGCAAAAGATTGTGCAGATACATTGAAAGTAAGTATTTTTACCCCTAAGCCCTGAAGCGGAATTTGGGAGTTATGATATTGAAACATCACTATATAAAAGTCCATTTAGGGATTTAGGATATGATTTATAAATTCATGAGTATAGAAGGTAATATCGGCGCAGGCAAAACTACGCTGGCTTCGCTATTGGCTGAAGAGTATCACGGACAACTCATTCTGGAAGCCTTTGAAGAAAATCCATATCTGCCAAAATTTTATGAAGACAATGGAAAATATGCACTGCAGCTGGAAATGTCTTTTTTGATAGAACGCTATCAGCAGCTTACCCGGATTTTCAGTGAACCGAATATTTTTTCCAATTTTACGGTAACAGATTACATGCTGAAAAAATGTTTGCTGTTTTCGAAAGTAAATCTTAGCAAACAGGAATATAAATTGTACAAACATTTTTTCGATCAGATTTATAAAAAATTGCCAAAACCGGAAATTATTTTTTATCTGCATGCCGATACAGACCAGTTGATGCGCAACATCAGAAAACGCGGACGCGAATATGAACAGAATATTTCCCGTATTTACCTGAACCGCTTGGAGAAAATGTATTTTGAATTCTTTAAACAAAATCCGGAAAACAAATACGTCATCATTGATGTAAATAATATCGACTGGATAAGCAATGTTTTTGCATATCGTCAATTGCTTAAATTATTCGACAGAGAATATAATGTAGGATTAAATTTTGTAAAATTAGAACAGGAAGCATTGCTTCATGAAGAATAATTTATTCACCGGAAATAGCCATGTTATAAAATTTCCCTTTCATAAATAATACTTTCTTATAATTTGGTTTCTGAACAACAGCAACACAAAATTTTAAAAAATTAGTTTCCTCTTTATCTCTGACATCATAACGGACATATAAAGACCTTGCTTTAGAAGAAATGAAAGAAGCTGCATCCACTTGTACAAATTTGTCAGCTTTATCACCTCCTACTATTGCAGCTAAAACCATACTACTTTCAAAATTGATTTTACTACCATCACTAATTTTAAAATATTTATCAAAATCTTCTTGTGTTGTAATTTCAAATGTTTTTACTCCTTTTGTATTTTTTGAAACTTCTGCATTAGCTAATTCACATTTTGGGAAACGAAGTTTCATGGTATTCTGAGCATTAGTAAAAGAAATAATTACCAAAATAAGTACAAACGATAAAATTAATTTTTGCATGATTTTATTTTTATTAAAAAAGGTATTTTACAATCGCAATTTACGCGCAAAATCCCATATTACAATACCTGCTGATACGGATATATTCAGCGAATGCTTCATGCCAAACTGAGGAATTTCTACACAGGTATCGCAATACTGCATCGCAAAATCAGAAACTCCATCTACTTCATTTCCAAAAACAAGTGCATATTGTTTATCCGTTTCCGGTTGAAATTCATTGAGCATAATTGATTTGTCAGATTGTTCTATCGTCAGAATTTCGCATTTCGTTTCTCGTAAAGCGCCGATACAGTCTTTAATTGTTTCAAAATGCTTCCAGGCAACCGTTTCCGTTGCTCCTAAGGCTGATTTCTGGATGTCTCTATTGGGCGGAATGGCACAAATACCCACCAGACAAATTGCCTCAATCAAAAAGGCATCGCAGGTTCTGAAAACCGAGCCGATATTGGCGGCACTCCTGATATTATCCAACACAACAATTACGGGCAATTTTTCTGCGTCTTTAAATTCTTCTGTGGATAATCTGTTCAGCTCTGTCGTCTTTAATTTTCGCATAAGTTGTATTTTTATGAATCATAAACTTAACCGCAAAGGTCGCAAAGTTTTATGCAAAGTTTGCAAAGAAAAAGAACTTAGTGTTCTTTGTGATATCTTAGCGAACTTTGCGGTTAAAATCAAAAATAGACAAAATCGTGGCAAAAGAAAAAGAAGTGAAGGAAACGCCCTTAATGGGTCAATACAACAAGATAAAACAAAAATATCCTGATGCTATTTTGTTGTTTCGTGTAGGTGATTTTTATGAAACATTTGGTGCAGATGCTATTAAAGCATCTCAGATTTTAGGAATAGTTTTAACAAAACGTGCAAACGGAAGCCAGACAGAATTAGAGCTCGCCGGATTTCCATATCATTCAGTTGAAACCTATTTACCAAAATTAGTAAAGGCAGGATACCGTGTAGCTATTTGTGAGCAGCTCGAAGACCCTAAGTTGACAAAAACAATTGTAAAGCGTGGCGTTACTGAATTAATTACACCCGGTGTTGCCATCAATGATAAAATCCTGGATCATAAATCAAATAATTTTTTAGCCTCTGTTTTTTTTGCGGAGAAAGAAATCGGCATCGCTTTTCTGGATATTTCTACGGGTGAATTTTTAGTTGCGGAAGGTGATGAATCTTACATTGATAAACTGATTCAAAGCTTCGCCCCTTCTGAAATTATCTTTCCAAAATATCAGCAGAAAAGGTTTGTCGGAATTTATGACAATACCTACTACACGTTTGCGATTGAAGACTGGGCATATCAGGAAGATTTTCTGAAAGAAAAAATTCACACGCATTTTCAGGTTCAAACATTGAAAGGTTTTGGTGTGGATGAAATGCATTTAGGAACACAAGCAGCAGGTGCCTGTTTATATTATCTTGCCGAAACAGAACATAATAAACTTCAGCATATTTCTACCATTTCCAGAATTGAACATGATAAATATGTATGGATAGATAGATTTACGGCACGTAATCTGGAACTGGTACAAAGCACGCATGAAAAAGGTGTTCCGCTGATTCAGATTTTAGATAAAACAATCTCCCCGATGGGCAGCCGTTTGCTGAAACGCTGGCTGGTATTGCCTTTAAAAGATATTCAGCAAATTAACGAACGTCTGGATGCGGTTGAATTATTTATAAAAGAAAATGATACGCATCAGGCTATCATTCATCACATCAAACAAATCGGTGATTTAGAAAGACTGATTTCTAAAGTTCCGATGGGTAAAATAAATCCGCGTGAAGTGACACAACTAAAACGTGCATTGAATGCTATTCAACCTATTAAAGAAATTTGTTTAACCTCGAATAATAATGGGTTGAAAAAAATTGGCGAACAATTACAATTGTGCCAATTAATAAAAGAGAAAATTGAAGCTGTATTAAATGAAGATGCACCGGTGCAGGTACAAAAAGGGAACGCAATTAAATCAGGAGTTTCTGCTGAGCTGGATGATTTACGCAATCTATCTTCTTCGGGAAAAAATTATTTACTGGAAATACAAAACCGCGAAAGTGAACGCACACAAATTCCTTCTTTAAAAATCGGTTTCAATAATGTATTTGGCTATTTTTTAGAAGTAAGAAACACGCATAAAGATAAAGTACCGAACGACTGGATTCGCAAGCAAACACTGACTGGTGCAGAACGATACATAACGCCTGAATTAAAAGAATACGAAGAAAAAATATTAGGCGCGGAAGAAAAAATATTAGCCTTAGAAATAAAATTATTTGATGCCTTAGTTACAGAAATTTTAGATTACATACAACCAATTCAATTGAATGCAAATTTAATTGCAAGATTAGATTGCCTGCAATCGTTTGCTACTATTGCATTAAAACATCATTACCGTCGTCCGTTTTTATCAGATGATTTATCCTTAAAAATAAAAGAAGGAAGACATCCTGTAATTGAACACCAACTTCAACTCGGCGAGCAATATATTCCGAATGATGTATACCTGCACCCTAAAGACCAGCAAATCATCATCATCACAGGACCGAATATGTCCGGTAAGTCTGCCATCCTCCGACAAACAGCATTAATCGTTTTATTAGCGCAAATCGGTTGTTTTGTGCCGGCACAGGAAGCGCATATCGGTATCGTCGACAAAATATTTACACGTGTTGGTGCCAGTGATAACTTAAGTTTGGGCGAATCTACCTTTATGGTAGAGATGATAGAAACGGCAAGTATCGTTAATAATATTTCTGAAAGAAGTTTAGTATTGCTGGATGAAATCGGCCGCGGTACTTCTACATATGATGGAATTTCCATTGCATGGAGTTTAGTGGAATTTTTACACAACAATAAAGTGGCAAAACCCAAGACAATGTTTGCTACGCATTATCATGAACTGAACGAACTTGCAGATAAATTTCCACGCATCAAAAATTATAATGTAGCCGTAAAGGAAGCAGGAAACAAAGTCATCTTTTTGCGCAAATTAGTGGAAGGCGGCTCGCAACATAGTTTTGGTATTCACGTAGCTAAAATGGCCGGCATGCCGAATGAATTAATCAAACGCGCGAATGAAATTTTGGTTGAACTGGAGTCACAAAGAAATCTTGCAACAGATGTAACATCCACTTTAAAAAATTTGCCTTCTAAAAATGAGGAATTCCAGTTGAATATGTTTGCTATGGACGATCCTCGTCTATTAAAATTAAAAGAAGTATTGGAAAAAGTAAACATCAATTCTTTAACGCCTGTTGAAGCCCTGATGAAACTGGATGAGTTAAGGAAATTGTTATAAATCAAATTAATTAATTAGATTTTTTTATATAAATTTGGTAAAACCATTTTATGAGAAAACGTATACTTATCCTATTTCTATTCCTCTGCTCCTTCCTGTTTTCGAATGCACAGATTTTTAAACTTTATAATGACCCTGAAACAAACAGGTTTATTTACTTAAGCCATAACGATGCAGTTTCTTTAACTATTTATGAATCACAATTATATGAAACCGAATTTACCAGAAGAATGTATAATGATTGGGGGTATTCAATTTACACTTATGCACCTTTAAATCATTCCATACAATATCCTTTAAATTACATTAATGATTCAGTGTTTATTGCACAAAACCATTTAAATGACCTGGATACTTTACGTTGTAATTCTTCAGATTCTTCTACTTATGAACTAGGTGATTTTCCACAATTTGAATATGTAGACCATGCAATTGATCATGCTTCAGGCAAATGTTACCGCCTTCTAATACAAAGTAAATATAATCGATATGCAGGGTTGAATTCTATTTATTGTAATCAAAATTATTTTATACTAAAATCAAAAGCTTATCCACAAAGTGGGAATCTAAATTACCATAACACATATGATTCCATTGAAAGATATTACAAATTCTCTTATACTTACTACCAGAATACTAGATACAATTTATTACAACGTTATAACAACTCATTTTACCTAACAGGAAATGGATATGATGAGAATACCAATACAGGTTTTTTAGATATTACAGAACTGGATTCCAATCTACAAGTAATTCAAACTAAACATACCATTCACTCCATAGATAAAGATTATCCATTCATAGACTATAAATTCCTTAATAATAAAAATTATTTTATCACTTATACATATACCCCGGGATATTTTTATGGTGTTAACCCCAGCAATAAATATGACTCTGGATATATTTGGATATATGACACTAATTTAAATCTATTGGATTCTGTAAAATTTAGCAATAATTCCCAGTATAAAAACTATTTCAATCAATTAAAAGGTGGGAAATATTTCTTTTTTGAAACAGATACCAGTACCATTATTAATGTTACCAATGACTCAAAT
>JAYVPA010000018.1:0-2737 GCA_043757615.1 Sphingobacteriales bacterium
ATAAAAGACTTGTCAGATTAAACTGCTATACAGGTTATAAGTCCACCTAATAATATCATTTATTTTCTTTCGCAGATTTATAAATCTACCCGCGGGAAAATATGGGACGTCTTGGAACATATGATGCGACCTTTCTGCTTGACAGATAAATCGGAATTCTCCATGCTGGAAGTTCCTCCATTTGTGCAGAAGGCTATATTTCCTGCCATTTTATTTTTCGTGTGGTTATGAAATTAGATTTCTTCACCATTAATATCAGTCACCAGAACTTCACTCATATAATCAAAAAACGGACGCATGGCCTTATATGTATTATTGGCGAGTTGTACGAAATTCTCACTCAATACTTCTATGTCTGTGAATTTTTTCACCAGTAAAAATTGTTTGTAACGCAATAAATCAATCGCTTCGTCATCGGCATCAAAACCTTTGGGTTTGGTCTTTAACTGCTCTCCTTTCAGTGTACCAAAATTACTGACAAAAGCTTTACTATTCATAATTTTTCTCAACAGAGCAGAAGAGAAAGCGATATCTTCCCGGATGCGTTTTAAATCTTCCGGCTTTGGTCCCCAAAAGCCTCCTGCGACCCAACTATTACAAGGTTCCAGATGAAAATACAAACCGCCGCGACGGTATTTAGTAGCACGTCTGTAGCTGCCGCTGAAATAAGTATTGTAAGGTGTTTTATCGTTAGAAAAGCGTACATCTCTGTAAATACGGTAACATGCTTTCTTACCTGAGGGTGTTTCTATCACATCATGTTTATTGAGTTCATGCAGCAATGCTTCCGCAAAATTTTCTATCATCGTTTGCTGCTTTATAAAATGTTCTTTATGTTTTGTAAACCATTCGCGGTTATTGTTATTTTTTATCTTTTTTAAGAATGCGAAGGTGGTTGAGGGAATGATTGTTTTTGACATAAATTAAAGATAATAACTTTTGTCTTTTGTTTTCTTGTGTGATATAGTAAAAATTATTCTAAATACTAATTACTTCATACTAATACTCCTTCGTTTCCAGTCTGTTCACTTCTGTCAAGCTCATCGATTTATAATCCAGTGGTTCATTGCTTCCGTAATAATTACCTTTTTCATCGGTGTAATAATGTTTGTATTTATCATCCAAACGAATGCGTTCCCCATTATTCGGATTCTCAAACTTTGCTTCACCGCCAATCACATCTTTGAAACTTTCATTATTCTTATCCGTAGAATTATTTCTATTGTCTGTAATTCCCTGATGAATAGTATTAATCGCTTCCCGATAATTTTTTACGTTTTCAAAATCTTTCTGTGCAATCTCCGCATTCGCTGCATTTCCTTTACGATTCAGCTGCGCACATGCCTGCTCCCATTCCGGATTGTACATCACAGTACTGCGTATGTGTTTTAAGATATCATAGCAAGCATTCACATCACCGGAAGAAATCATGACAGCAGGCAAAACCGACCAGTTGTAATATATTTCACCGCTCACATTATTCGATGTTAATATGATACCGCATTCCACACGTATATTTCTACCGTCATTTAATTTCCCATCAATGTATCCATGTCTTGAAGATGCAACATTTTTAAACTGCTGCTGATTTTCTAAATCCTTTTCATCAGTAGCCTGAAAACTGATTCCATTTTGCTGCAAGCGCGGTAAAATAAATTGTTTAATATAAGCAAGCGGTTCCATCGGCGGCAATTCAAATGGTTGGTATTGCTGTTTCATTCCCATAGAACTGCTCGTTTCGCGCAGACTTCTTGTTGTGGGTCCGTCTGCATAATAATATGGCATGTACGGCAAAATCTCTACTGAAGATTGATTATCCGGGGATACCGCTTTTATATACAATTGGTTAATCGGTGTAGAGCCGTTCCAAATTCTGGTAAAAGAATTTTGCGCATGCCAGTCACTCGGAATCTGCAGTATCATTGCCGACATATTTTTAATGCCGGGATCATTTATATCATATCCTTTAAATGCATTATTTCGATTTCCATTTTCATTGATGATTGGCGTTAGTTTTACATATTCCAAACCGTCGCTTGTCTTCAGGGTTTCTTCTGTTGTTGTCCTTTTGCAGGCTGCTAAAATGCCTACTATAAATAATAAAAATAATGACTGCTTCATAACCTGAATATTTATTATTATAAAATTAGCCTTTTATGAGTTGAATTCAAATACACAATTTATAATAGTTTCTGCTGCAATAAATCTGTCACGTGCTTAATAACGTATGTAAATGTGTTTCAGATTTATAAAAAATAAGCTTTTTATCCTTAACTTTGAAATGCTTTCGCAAAGAAATGAAATTCAATATATCCAATGTCTTATAGTAAAGAAAAATATCTTGTATTCACATTCCTGCTGATCAGCAGTTTTTGTTTTTCTTTTGAAGGCAATTCCATCAAAAAGCATAAGAAAGAAGCTGTTATTGAAGTAGACAATACACCGTATAAAATCGTACAGGATTCTGCAGTAAATAATTCCGTTTTAGAAATTCACAGTGACACCATTTTTAATAAGAAATATGAATTAAAAAGAATAGTCACTTCTTCTAAAGTTATTGCTGATACGACCTGGCAAGGACCTAATGTGTATTCTGTAAATTATCGAACCATCAGTAATTATGATTATGTTCCTACTGATCCTGCATATGCCTATACAGGAAAAGTAAAGATGATAAAACCTTACAAGTTTTTTCGTCCTTCCGAGGTGTTGAACAAACCAAGAGTAGCATTAGTGA
>JAYVPA010000019.1:0-10102 GCA_043757615.1 Sphingobacteriales bacterium
GCATTTCCTTTAAATGTTCCAACTCCATCCAAACTGTAACTACATTCGCTGTAATTACCAATATTTCCTGCACCTGCAGCAAATAATGCATTTAACAGATTATCTTTGTTTACCGACGGCACATAAGTATATAATTTCTTGAGGATGTCATTTTTAGGTTCCAGAATTTTTCTGTTTTTCAATCCTAACTTATCGGCGATAATATTATTTACACCTAAACGCATATTATCCAGATTCGTATGACAGGCATAAATTGCAATATCATTTTTAATGGCTTTTATAATGACACGTTCGATATAATTTTTGCCTGTAATCTTCTTTAGTCCTGAAAAAATAATCGGATGATGTGCTACCACCAGATTGCATTTTTTGTCAATCGCCTCATCAATAATCCCTTCAATTGCATCCAAACAAATCAAAACTCCTGTACAATCTGCCAATTTGTCGCCAACCAGCAAGCCTGCATTATCATACGATTCTTGGTATGATATTGGAGCAAAATCTTCAATAGTCCGGATAATTTCTGCTATTTTCATTTTAAAATTATTAACCGCTAAGTTCGCAAAGTTTTACGCAAAGTACTCAAAGGTTTTACAAAAATATTCTGTTGAAGATAATTTCTAAAATACTACTATTTCCTTTTGCAATCATTTATGGTTTCATTATATGGCTGAGAAACAAAATGTACAAAACCAATTTCATTGGTTCTACTGATTTTGAAATTCCTGTCATCACTGTTGGAAATCTGAGTATGGGAGGAACGGGGAAAACACCGTTTATAGAATTCCTGATTGAAATGCTGCTGCATGAGCATTATAAAATTGCTGTGTTAAGCCGCGGTTATAAACGCAAAACATCTGGTTATATCGAAGTAACATCTTTACATACTTCGAAAGATGTTGGCGACGAACCGCTGATGCTGAAATTAAAATATCCTGACGTGCATGTTAGCGTAGGCGAGCAACGGGTGTTTGCCATTCCTCAATTACTGGCGAAGTATCCTGAAACACAGGTGATTTTGTTGGATGACGCGTTTCAGCATCAAAGCGTACGGCCTGATATCAATATCTTACTGACGACTTACGACAAACCTTTTTATGAAGATTTGATTTTGCCTTTAGGAACTTTACGCGAATTTGAATCAGGTAAAAGCAGAGCGAATATTATTGTGGTAACGAAATGTCCGAAAAATTTATCTGCGGAAGCGCAGCAAAAAATCACTGAAAGAATAAAACCAACCGGAAATCAAAAAGTATTTTTTAGTACGATTGAATATGGAATGCCTTATAATATTCTGGATTCAAACGTCAGAGTCTCATTTTCTGATACCGATGCGCAGTTATTAGTTACAGGCATTGCTAATGCCGACAATTTAAAATCTTTTTTGGAAGAAAGATCAAAGGAAATTGTACACTTTGATTTTGACGACCATCATTTTTTTGAACAACATGAATTAGAAAGTATCAAAAAAAATTATCCTGATTTTAAACACTGGCTTACCACAGAAAAAGATGGTGTACGGATGGTGTTACATAAAGAATGGTTAACAGAAAATAATATATCGTTGTATTGCTTACCTATAAAAACCAAAATAATAGGATTTAACTCATCAGAATTAACCGGAACAGTGAAAGGGTTCTTATCTTATTTCTATAAAGATTCTGCTCATCAGGAAACTATAATTGAATAACGCATTGAAATTTAATTGAATCTGCACAATTTCCAACTTAAATCACATTATTTAAAAGTTTTTTCTTATATTTGAATATCCTTCGCAGGCATATTCAAGTCGTTCTAGTACTTAGTTTGTTTTGCAAAAACATCTCTTAAAATTTACTACAAAGAAATTTGTGTCAATAGACACAAAAAATATTTAAAAATGCAAAATAACAAAAATGAATTATAACACAGACAGGAATGATATTGAAATGCGCGAATATGGTCGTCATTTACAGAAAATGGTAGATTATGCAGTTGATTTAAAAGATAAAAAAGAACGCCAGAAAGTGGCGGAACATATTATCCAATTGATGGGAATCTTAAATCCGCAATTGCGTAATGCAGCTGATTATAAACACAAATTATGGGATCATATTTTTATTATCTCTGATTTTAAATTAGAAGTAGATTCGCCTTATCCAAAACCAACAGAAGAGACTGCCAGAATTAAACCTGCCAACTTACCTTATCCGCAGAAAAGAATAAAACTAAAGCATTACGGAAAAAATGTAGAGTCTTTAGTAACAAAAGCTATCAAGATGGAAGATGAGGGTAAAAAAGAAATTTTTACAGAAATCATTGGCAATTTCATGAAAATGGCCTATAAAAACTGGAGTAATGAAGAAGTAAGTAATGAACTGATCAAAGAAGATATGAAATCATTGTCGGGCGGCGAATTGGAAATCAGTGCAGACATGAACATTGAAAGCATGTCTCGTAATCAGCAGAAATCACGCAAATTCTCTACTAACAACAGACCAAACAATAACAACAGAAATAACAACAACAGACCAAACAATAATAACAACCGGAATAATAATAACAACAATAACCGGAACAACAACAACAGAAGCAATTTCCCTAACAACAACAATCGCAATAACAATAATCGCTTCAATAAAAATCAATAATGAGTGCAGATGCTTTTGAAGTAAGGGGCGGTAAACCGTTGAGTGGAACTATTACACCACAAGGTGCAAAAAATGAAGCCTTACAAATTTTGTCAGCCGTTTTATTGTCTGATGAAGATATAACCGTATCCAATATTCCCGATATTTTAGATGTCCACGTACTGATAGAATTATTGGTAGAAATGGGTGTAAAAGTCAACAAACAAAGCAGTGACACTTATAAATTCAATGCAAAGGATGTTGACCCGGATATTTTATTGACCGAGAATTTTAAAAAACGTGCGGGACATCTACGTGGTTCTGTTATGATTTTAGGACCGCTTTTAGCACGCTTCAAAAAAGCTTATTTACCCACACCCGGCGGCGATAAAATCGGCCGCAGAAGACTAGATACACACTTTTTGGGATTTGTAGAATTAGGCGCGAAATATCATTTCGACAAAGAAGAATCTTTCTATTCTCTGACTGCAGAAAAACTAACCGGAAAATATATTTTACTGGAAGAACCTTCTGTTACAGGAACGGCAAACATACTAATGGCAGCGGTTTTGGCCGAAGGTGAAACAACTATTTTCAATGCAGCATGTGAACCGTATTTGCAGCAATTATGTTCCATGCTTAACAGAATGGGCGCAAAAATTACAGGTAGTGGTTCCAATTTATTAAAGATAAATGGCGTAAAAAAATTAGGCGGCACCCAACATCGTTTATTGCCGGATATGATTGAGATAGGCAGTTTTATAGGACTTGCCGCGATGACGAAGTCAGATATCACGATTAAAGATGCGAGAATTGATATGCTTGGCGTAATCCCGACTTACTTTCAGAAATTAGGAATCAAACTGGAATTTAAAGGCGATGACATTATTGTGCATGGAAAAGAGCCGTATGAAATACAAACGTTTATAGACGGTTCTATCATGACGATTTCTGACGGTCCCTGGCCGCTTTTCACGCCCGATTTATTAAGTATCGTTTTAGTTACGGCTACTCAGGCAAATGGCAGCGTTTTAATTCATCAGAAAATGTTTGAATCACGTTTGTTTTTTGTCGACAAACTGATAGATATGGGGGCAAAAATCATTTTATGTGACCCGCACAGAGCTACCGTAATCGGCATAAACAGAGAATACAATCTGCGTGGTATCAATATGAGCTCCCCTGATATTCGTGCCGGCGTTTCCTTGCTTATTGCAGCACTTTCTGCACAAGGAAAAAGTATAATTTCCAATATTCACCAGATTGACAGAGGTTATCAGCATATCGATAAACGGTTGCAGGATTTAGGCGCTGACATTAAGCGATTATAGGCTTTGTTTTCAATAAAATTTTCGTTTTTGTTT
Source organism: Sphingobacteriales bacterium (assembly GCA_043757615.1). GTDB lineage: Bacteria > Bacteroidota > Bacteroidia > Chitinophagales > JADIYW01 > JADJSS01. The sequence continues at coordinate 3,974 of JAYVPA010000019.1, forward strand.
AATCTTGTTTTCACGTTGAAAATATCACGTTTTATTAACGCGAAAATGTGGATAAACATGACATTTTTTTGATGTTTTCAGGCTTCATTTTTGTATCTTTGTGTATTGATTTTTTATTGTGTTTTTAACCACTAAAAAGTGATTCCAGTGAAAGCAGAAATCTCACAAAAAAACCAAAGAATGAGATTCCTTTTTACAAGAGAATGACGATAAAAAATCTCACTACAGAATACGATAAAATATATGAGCGAAGTTTTAGATGAAGTAAAGAGCAGCCATTACGGCGCGGACAACATTACCGTTTTAGAAGGATTGGAAGCAGTGCGAAAACGCCCTGCGATGTACATTGGCGACATCAATACACGCGGGTTACACCACTTGGTATATGAAGTTGTCGATAACTCTATTGATGAAGCTTTAGCAGGCCATTGCAAAAACATTTTTGTAACGGTACATGAAGACAATTCTGTTTCTGTTTTAGATGATGGTCGTGGTATTCCTGTAGATATGCATGTGAAAGAAGGCCGTTCCGCATTAGAAGTAGTTTTAACTGTATTGCACGCAGGTGGAAAATTTGACAAAGATTCTTACAAAGTTTCCGGTGGTTTGCATGGTGTGGGTGTATCGTGCGTAAATGCACTTTCTTCTCAATTAATCGCAACAGTTTATCGTGATGGAAAAGAATATGAGCAGGAATTTGGCATTGGCATACCAAAATATTCTGTAAGAGAAGTGGGTCCTTCTGATCAGCGTGGTACAAAAATCCACTTCAAACCGGATGTTACAATTTTCACTACAACAGAATACAATTATGAAACACTGGCTGCACGTATGCGTGAGTTAGCTTATCTGAATCGTGGTATCAGCATTATTATTTCTGATGAAAGAAACAAAGATGAAAACGGCGTTACCTTTTCTGAAAGATTTTATTCTGAAGGTGGTTTAAGAGAGTTTGTTCAGTTTTTAGATAAAACACGGCAGCCATTAATTCCGGAAGTAATTTACATGGAAGGTACAAGAGAGAATGTAGTAGTGGAAGTTGCTTTTCAATACAATGATTCTTACAACGAAAATATTCACTCTTACGTAAATAATATCAATACAATCGAAGGTGGCACACATGTAGTTGGTTTTCGTAGAGCATTGACAAGAGTTTTTAAAGGCTGGGCAACAAAAAATGATTTGTTCAAAAATTTAAAAACAGAAATCAGCGGTGAGGATTTCAGAGAAGGTATTACTTGTTTGGTTTCTGTAAAAGTTCCTGAACCATCTTTTGAAGGGCAAACAAAAACAAAATTAGGTAACTCAGAAATCGACGGAATCGTCGCAGGTGTGGTAGGTGAGCATTTAGAATATTTCTTGGAAGAACATCCGAAAGAAGCGAGAATTATTGTTAATAAAGTAATCTTAGCTGCAACAGCCCGTATGGCTGCAAAAAAAGCGAGAGAATTAGTACAACGTAAAAGTGTATTGGGCGGCTCGGGATTACCGGGAAAATTATCGGATTGTTCTGATAAAAATCCGGAGGCATGTGAGTTGTACTTAGTTGAGGGTGACTCGGCGGGCGGTACTGCAAAACAAGGCAGAAACCGTGCATTCCAGGCTATCTTACCATTGAGAGGAAAAATTCTCAACGTAGAAAAAGCAATGGAACATAAGATTTATGAGAATGAAGAGATAAAAAATATTTTCACAGCATTAGGGGTAAGCAAAGGTGTGGAAGGTGATGAAAAAGCATTGAACATTGTAAAACTTCGTTATCACAAAATAGTCATCATGTGTGATGCTGACGTAGATGGTAGCCACATTACAACTTTAATTCTGACATTCTTTTTCCGTCACATGAAAGAACTGATTGAAAACGGATATATTTATATTGCTTCTCCTCCATTGTATTTAGTAAAGAAAGGAAACAAGCAACATTATGCATGGAATGATGATATGCGCAAGCGTTTCATCAAAGAATTAGCAGGTGAAGGAAAAGAAGATAGTGTACACACACAACGTTATAAAGGTCTTGGTGAGATGAACGCAGAGCAATTATGGGAAACCACCATGAATCCTGAAACAAGAACATTGAAAAAAGTAAGTATAGAAAACGCGGCTGAAGCAGATCACATTTTCTCCATGTTGATGGGTGATGAAGTACCTCCGCGCAGAGAGTTTATCGAAGCTCATGCGAAATATGCAAAGATTGATGTTTAATTCTTGCTTCGCCAGAAATAAAAAATCCGTTCAAATTGAACGGATTTTTTATTTACCAGAACTTCGGAATAAATCTTGGTACCTGCTTTTGATAATCTTTATAATCAGGATATTTTCCGGTAGAAATATTTTCACTGAAGTCTGCGCTACTCTGAAATAAAATAACCAATAATACACAACCCGCCATACTCCAGTTTATCCATCTGCCTGTTGCCACTACAGAAAATAAATAAAATACTATCCATATGCTTTGCTCACTTGCATAATTCGGATGACGAACTTTACCCCATAATCCTGTGGAAACAAAACCTTTTCTTTGTTCTTCATTCAAAGGTTCACCAGCATTTTTTCTTCTGTGTTTTTCCGTTTGAAAATTCCATTGCTGCTGGTCTGCAATTGTTTCTATAGCAACAAATCCAATCATTACAGCAGCTAATAATATGTCAGCAACACCAATGGGTTTATCAGATTTCATGGCAACAACAGTTGGCAATGTAAATGCCAGCATCAATCCTTGTTGATATAAGCAAATGAAAAATAAATTAAATAAACTGAATCTTATTTTCCCTTGTAAAAATGGTTCTTGTCGTAAAACTGTCCAGCGGTAATCTTCTTCGCCGCTCCAGAATTTCCAATGATAACCGCCACGTCTGTTAAAGTTATATGTTAAACGAATGCTCCAAATTATGGCTACAGCCAACATTAAAACCAATCGTGGCTGCCAACCGCTTTCATACGCTGTATACAACACATAAAAAAATGGCATTATGCTCCATAATTTATCCGTCTGGCTATAATTTTTGGTAATCTCCCCTACTATAAAACAAACCAGGGAAACACTAACCATTGCAATCACCAGGTTTTTTAAAATGTGTGCCTGTAAATCGGTTAATGGCTGGTCGTAAAAAATAGCAACAGCTGGAATTACGATTAATACAACAAATAATAAGATGGTAGTCGTTAATAATTTTTTAGTTTGCATGGTATAAAGTTGACAAAAAGGAAACGTAATATATTCACTAAAAACAAGTAAAAAAGAATTTAGTTTGTATTTTTATAAAATGGAAAAATCACAACCTGCATTTCGATTATTATACTTCAGCTGTATATTGTTTTTAATCTCAACTGGCGTTGCTATGTTCTTTTTTCCCGGTGGAACAATGTTAGACCACAACACAAAAGGCTACAGCTTTTTTAATAATTTCTTTTCAGAATTAGGAAGATGGCGTTCACTTAACGGTGGAACAAAATGGATTTCATTTTTTGGATTTGAAATAGCATTACTTTTTCATTCTGTTGCTATGTTTATTTTTAACCTGAATTTTTTAAATGCAACCGGCAGCAAAAAACTCAGCAAAGGTGCATATTATACTGCATTGATAAGCGGAAGTATTTTTCCATTTTTATTAACCGGTATTGCATTTACACCATGTGACTTATATTTAAGATATCATATGGATTTTGTGTATGCTGCTTTCGGGATTTTAATCCCTTTAAGCTTTGCTTATACTATCCTAATTCGTCAGCATCATTTGCTTCCTAACAAATTTGGAAACACCATGCTGATTATTGTTTTTGCGATTGCTATCTATATAATGATTATGCTGTTCGGGCCAGACCCCCATAAAGTTGGCTATGTTCAGCAAACTGCCCAAAAGGTAATTGTGTATTCTATGATATTTTGTTTGCTGTATCTGGCGCATGGCTGCAGAAATTATCTGGTTGAAAGAACAAAATAAATCACCTTATTTTCCGCCTACACCAAAGCCAAAACCAATATTAACGATAAGTGGAATTTTGTCGCTGAATGTACCTCTGTAAATAGATTCATCGTTATTCAGCACATTATAAAGCAGTGAAACATTGATTACACCAATCTTTCCAATCGGTGCAGCATAGCCTGCTCCTAACAAAAGATGGTTCACCCATAATCTTCGGTCTAAATTAAAATAAGATGGCTTATTCACAAGATCATATCTTGCCTCAAGAAATAATCCTTTATATAAAAAACCGCGTGCGTAAATATCGGGACCATACACAAAAAAATGAACTGAATATGTATTGGAAAAACGGTAACGCTCATAAATGAAAATCGGCCCTGCGCCTAATTCTAATCGGTTCTTTATAACCATATATCCGACTGTCGGAGAAATATTCACATAGGTGTAATTTCCAAACTGTAGTCCAAAATTTCCACCGATACGTAAACGGTTCAGTTTTTCTTTTCTTTTTTCCAGTGCTGTGAGTGCATCATCTTTCTGCTGTTTTGTTTTCTCATTTTTTGATGACGGTTTATCCTCTTTCAGCGTATCAATTATCACAGCAGGTCTTTCATAAACTTCTTCCTGTGCCTGTAATTTATAACCTGAAAAACACAATAAAATAATAAGTATAAAAAGTTGAAATTGTTTCATTTTATTTTTTTAAAAAAAACTGACTGCGAATTACCCGTTACTAAATACTATCTAAAACGTAACTTTACAAGAAATAGTTTTTGTATGTCGAATTTACGCACAAAAATAATAGCAATTATCCTTATTTCATTTACTTATAAATATGGATATTGCCAATTAACATTAGAAAACATTTTTTTAACAGATAAATATGCTCTTTCGCAATCTGACGACCTTGAATTTCTTCACAATAAACCTTTATTTGTCAAATTAACAGATGTGGCAAAAGGTAAAAATATTTCATTCTTCAATAATAAAAATCAAAAGACATATGAATGGAAAGTATCAGAATATATAATCGATTCAAATAATAAAAACAATAACTGGCATGACTTAACCATGTCTAATTCTGATAAATATTTTCTGGTGAAAAGAGATTGCGAACAATTATACCGTCGTTCATTTTTATGCAGTCATTTTATTGGTGATGATAAAGGCCTGTTAATACCATTGAGCAGCGGTAAACAATTATATCCTGATTTTTCTCCTGATGATAAAAAAATTTCATTTATAAAAGATAATAATCTTTTTTACAAAGACATTACTTCCGGTACACAAACGGCAATTACTACAGATGGGAAATGGAATAAAATCATTAACGGAAAAAGCGACTGGGTTTATGAAGAAGAACTAGAACTGACACGAGCTTATGAGTGGAATGCAAACAGTGATAAAATTGCATATTTAAAATTTGACGAGAGCAATGTGAAAGAATATGCTATTCCTTTTTATTATGATATGCAGTATCCAAATACATTTAGTTACAAATATCCAAAAGTTGGTGAAGAAAATTCTAAAGTTTCAGTTTGGTTTTATGATATAAAATCAAAACGAAACAAGCAGGTTTCATTGCCTTTTTCATACGAATACATTCCGCGTATTTACTGGAATAAGACAGGCAGTGAAGTGGTTGCAATGCTATTAAATCGTCATCAGGATTCGTTGCAATTAATTGCATATAATATCAAGACAAAGCAAACAAAACAACTGTATTCAGAGTCAGATGAGAAGTATGTAGAAGTTCCAAAAACTGTGCAATTTTTATCGGATAATTCCTTTATTATAAGTTCTGAAAGAGATGGATATAATCATTTGTATCATTATGATAAAGATGGAAAATTATTAAAAAAACTGACAAAAGGAAACTTTGAAATAACAGATTTATATGGCATAGACGAGAAAAATAAAACAGTATATTTTCAAAGTAATGAAGGCAATGAAACAGAAACTGCAATTTACTGTCTGAACTATGAAACATTAGAAAAGAAAAAACTATCTGTACAAAATGGCAGCAACAAAGCCACTTTCTCTAACGACTTCTCTTACTTTATCCATACGTTCTCAGATGCTAAAACTCCGCCACAGATTACCTTACAACAAACAGATTCTGATTCTATAATTTTAATAGAAAAGAATAGTAGAGTACAAGATGAAGTATCAACAATACCGCAAAAAGAATTTATAAAAATTC
>JAYVPA010000020.1:0-10098 GCA_043757615.1 Sphingobacteriales bacterium
TATTCCTGATTTTGACCATATAGATACTGTAGAAAAAAAGACAATACAGAAATCGATTCATTATTGCTGGTTTTTGATGGCAGGTATATTTTATGCGCAGAATAATTATGACATGGCAAGAAGTTACCTGAAAATCGTACAGCAGGATTTTTTAGCGGATGCCGATAAAAAGGAATTACAGAAAATAAAAACACGCATTAAATTCTTACCTGTTTTTATCAAAAAAAGATTAAATAAAATCTGACATGATAAGCATCATCATGCCTACATATAACCGCTTTGAAATCGCAAAAGAAACAATAGAAAAAATTGCTTCAATTTCAACTTTTGTTGTATTTGAATTGATTGTAGTAAATGATGGAAATGATTTGCCTTTTGAAATTGACTCATCTCTAATTTCTATTTTTAAGAACCCAAAGAAAGGCGCAAGTACTGCACGTAATTTCGGTGCATCAAAAGCGAAATATGAAATATTGTTCTTTATTGATGATGATATGTGGATTACTGCTGAAAGCATTGCTGCTGTTGACAGTTTGGGTCAATCAAATTTTTTTGAGACGAATTGTGCACTGTTAAACTGGCAATATCCGGACACACTGGTTCAGCAAATGAGTCAACAAAAAATTGGCAGATATTTATTGCGTTCCGAATATCATACTTTGGAAGGAAGGCTAAAACAAACAGTAAACAAAAATGAACCATTAATTAAAATCTCATCAATTGGAAGCGGTTCTTTTGCCATCAGTAAAAAACTATTTGAACAAGTTGGAAAATATGATGAAACTATTTTATTTCAGGGCGAAGACATTGATTTATCCAATAAAATAAATGCGCAAAAGGTTAATATATTTTTATATACAAACGTAACTTGTTTTCACAACCAAAAAGACAGATTGGATGTTGACGGGTTTTTAGATAGAGAAAAACGTGGCTATGAATCACAATTCCAAAAAATGAAATTAAGCCAAAAAAAAATTTCAGTAAATCCGATTAAAAAAATAATCTTCACAATCTTAATTCCTTTTTTTACTGTAATAAAATTTATATTTAATAAATTGCCTAACAGCAATGCAATAGATAAAATCACATTCCGATTAATTGGCATTCTTTCATCCATAACTTATTTTAAAGCACTAAGAAATGCAGGATAAGAAAATTAAAATAACATACATTCTTTTTCATATAGAAAAAGCATTAGGATTTGAATGGGTTTTTGATACTATTGATAAAACTAAATTTGAATTATCTGTTATATCCATCCGTGTCCCGCCAAATTCCATTATGGAGCAATTCTGCAAAGCACGCAATATCGAATTCCATCACATTGAATATCATTCAAAAAAAGACATTTTCAGTGCAACCTTAAAAACATTTAATTTATTAAGAAAGATAAAACCTAAGGCTGTTCATTGTCATCTTTTTGAAGCAAACCTGATTGGACTTACCGCAGCATTGATGGCAGGCATCAAAATGAGAATCTTTACAAGACATCATTCTACTTATCATCATTCTACATCACCGGGTGGCGTTAAATATGATAAGTATTGTAACAAATTGGCAACACACATTATCGCTATCAGTGAAAATGTAAAAGAAATCTTAGTACGGATGGAAGGAGTTTCTCCGGAAAAAATATATCTTGTTTATCATGGTTTTGATTTACCGTTTTTTTATACTATTTCTGAAGACAGGCAGGAGGCAGTAAAGCGTAAATATAATCCTGAAAATAAACGTCCTGTTATTGGTGTAATTTCCCGCTATACAAAATGGAAAGGTATCATTCACGTTATAAATGCATTTAAAAAAATCTTAGAAAAATATCCGGATGCATTATTAGTATTGGCAAATGCCAAAGGTATTGACAAGGAAATAACAGATGCTATAAAAACTCTGTCCAAGCAGAATTATGTTGAAATTATATTTGAAAATGACAATGCTGCTCTTTTTAAACTGTTTGATGTTTTTGTACATGTGCCAATCGATCAGGAAATAGAAGCATTTGGTCAGATTTATATTGAAGCTTTGGCCGTAGGTGTGCCGAGCATTTTTACTTTATCAGGTATTTCCAGAGAATTTGTTAAAGATGGTGAGAATGCACTGGTAGTCGATTTTAATAATCATGAACAAATCTATGAAGCAATCTGCAGAATTCTGGAAAACAAAGAACTTGCCGGCAGATTAGTAGAATATGGAAGAAAATCAATAGAAAAAGACTTCGCTTTACCTTTATTTATAGAAAAGCTTGAGGCAATATATTCTATGTAATAATAAGTGGTAAAAGCAATTGTATGTCAAGTAAAATCAAGATATTTGTACTTTAATTTATGTTAAACGATTTTAAAGCTTTTTGAACACACAGGCAAACATAAAAGATCCATTAGTATCTATCGTAATTCCATGTTACAATGGTGAACTCTTTATAAAAAAAACGATAGAATCTGCACTCAGACAAACGTATAAAAAAATTGAGCTTATTATTGTAAATGATGGGTCAAAAGACAAAACATTTGATGAAATCCAGTCATATAAAAGTGACTCATTAATTATAATAAACAAACCAAACACAGGCGTTTCTGATTCCAGGAATATCGGAATGGAATATACAAATGGTGCATACATTTTATTTCTGGATGCTGACGATATTCTGGAACCGGATTATTTAGAAAAAAGGATAGAGATTCTGGAAAAGGATAAATCACTGGATTTTTGCACAAGTGAAATAATATGGATGGATGAAAATGATAAATTACTTGAAATGTCTAAAAAACAGTATGGAATTTATGAAAACATCATGTGGAATGTCGCTGCATTTAATCCGGTCTTTTCCACTTGTCCTTCTGCTTACTTATTCCGTTTTAGTACGATTAAACAAAAAGGTATTCATTTCAATACAATGATAAACAGTCCTGCAGATCGTTATTTTTTATTAGAATTAGGATATGATGCAAAAGGAGATTATGTAAGAAATGGTGCGAAGCTGCTATATCGTATTAATACGCACAGCATGTCACATTTGTTTTCAAAGAAACTAATCTTTGATCAAGAAAATTATTTCTATGAAGTATTAAAAAATAAAATTTTACACCCAAAAGAAGAAGCGATTTTAATCAGAAAGATGAGCTATCAGATGTTTGCTTCGTTTTATAAGCTAAAAATGTATAACCTATGTTTTTCCTATTTTTCAAAATATTTAAAATCTTATCTTATATAAATGTGCGGCATCTTAGGATATATCAGTAATATAAATAAAATTTCGAAAGAAGATTTTGAATTCTCTATGGAAAAACTGAAACATCGTGGTCCGGATGCAAATGGTGTTTTTATAAATGAGAATGCAAGTTTGCATTTAGGCCATTTACGCTTAAGTATAATTGATTTAAGCACTTGTTCCAATCAGCCTTTTTATTCGCAAAACAGTCGTTATGTAATTATCTACAATGGCGAGTTATACAATTTTAAAGAAATAAAAAATGATTGCAGGATTGATGCAAAAACCACAGGTGATACGGAGATAATTTTAGAAACATTTGCCCAACACGGAATCAATAGTTTTTCATGGCTGAATGGAATGTTTGCTTTTGCTATTTATGATATTAAGGAAAACAAACTAACGCTGTGCAGAGACCGGTTTGGAATAAAACCACTTTATTATTATTTTGACGGAAACAAATTTGCATTCGCTTCAGAATTAAAAGCATTGAAAAAAATGAAAGGATTAGACCTTTCTATAAACACCACTATTTTTTCTGATTTTCTGCATTTAGGATATATTCCTTTCCCGAATACCGTTTACAAAAATATTTACAAGTTTCCTGTTGGCGCTTACCTTGAAATAGATTTAAATAAAGAAAAAATAGATAGGTTAGATTTTAAATACTATTGGAAACTAAACGAACAGATAAACATACATACACACTCGAATGAAGAGGAAGTAAAAACAGAATTGAAAAGATTACTGGAAGATGCTGTAGACAAACAACTGGTCAGTGATGTTCCTATCGGTACATTCTTAAGCGGCGGTATTGATTCCAGTTTGATAACTGCCATTGCGGCCAAGTTAAAAAACAACAAGATTAAAACATTCAGTATCGGATATGAATCTAACCAATACAATGAAGCACATTTTGCGGAAACCGTTGCAAAAAATATTGGCACAGATCATTATTCCCTTACGGTAAAAGAAGAGGATATCTTACCTATCCTGAGTGAAATTATCAGTACCTATGACGAGCCTTATGCAGACTCTTCCGCGTATCCGACTATGCTGGTATCAAAGATGGCAAGAGAACAGGTGACTGTTTCACTTTCAGGTGATGGTGCGGATGAATTATTTATGGGTTATGGTATGTATAACTGGGCAGCGCGATTAGAAAATCCTATTGTAAAAACATTCAGCCCTGCTTTTTTTCCATTAACTCAGGTGGGAAACAATAAAATAAAACGTGCCGGATTGTTGCTGAAATATCCTAAAAACAGTACGCATCTTAAAACACATATTTTTTCCCAGGAACAATATTATTTCAGCGAAGCAGAATTGGAAGAAATCTTAGTACAGCCTGCTATTAATCTGAATGCATTAAATGATGCTATTGCATCCAACAGACATCTTACCAGCAGAGAGAAACAATCTTTCTGGGATATTTCTAATTATTTAATTGATGATTTATTAGTGAAGGTGGATAGGGCAAGTATGTTGTATTCTTTAGAATCAAGAGTACCGTATCTTGATAATAATCTCGTAAACTATGCACTCAATATTGATCCTGCATTAAAACACAAAAACGGTGTTAATAAATACATTCTCAAAGAAGTATTATACACTTATCTGCCGAAGAATTTATTTGTACGCCCGAAGTGGGGTTTTGCTGTTCCGATTGCAAAATGGTTGAAAACAAATCTGTATTTCTTAATTGAAAAATATCTATCTAGGCAATGTATAGAAAAACACAATGTTATCCATTTTGATAAAGCCGATACTATTGTGAAAAGATTTATGAAAGGTGAAGAGTTTTTGTATGTAAGGATCTGGACAATGCTTTTACTTCATTGGTGGCTTGAAGAAAACACATAAATGCCAATTAACTGCTTATATATTTCGTATGATGGAATGACTGATCCGCTTGGACAATCACAGGTGATTCCGTATCTCAAAGGCTTAACACAAAAAGGTTATTCCTTTACTTTAATCAGCTGTGAGAAAGAAGAAAATTTCACTAAAAACAAAGAATTGATTCAGTCCATTATGGATGAAAGTAAGATTGAATGGAACCCAATTTCATACACGAAAAGTCCCCCGGTTTTATCTACGATATACGATGTAAACAGAATTAAAAAATTAGCCTACATTCTCTACAAAACAAAACAATTTAAGATAGTTCACTGCCGCAGTTATATTGCTGCGCTTGTCGGTCTGCAGATGAAAAAAGAATTGCCTGTAAAATTTGTTTTCGATATGCGTGGCTTCTGGGCAAACGAACGTGTTGACGGTAAATTATGGAATCTGAAGAATCCTCTTTTTAAAACAGTTTATAATTACTTTAAGAAAAAAGAAAAGCAATACCTTGAAAATGCAGATTATACTGTCAGCCTCACGAATAATGCTAAAAATGAAATTTTATCGTGGAAAGATATTCCTAATAATCCGGTAAAAATCCAGGTTATTCCCTGCTGTGCAGATTTGAATTTATTTAACAAAAACAATATCCGGCAGGATAAATTAAATGCATTAAAAAGTGAATTAAAGATTCAGCCTGATGATTTTGTTTTATTGTATCTAGGCTCTATCGGTACTTGGTATATGCTGGAAGAGATGATGGAATTTTTTAGTGTATTAAAACAAAAAAACAGTCATGCAAGATTTTTATTTGTGACCAAAGACGAACATGAACGGATTTTGCAGACTGCTGAAAAATACCATGTCAAAGATTCCATTGTTATACGGCCAGGCAACAGAGATGAAATTCCTTATTTAATTTCTGTCAGTAATTATTCAGTCTTTTTTATCCTGCCTTCTTATTCAAAAAAAGCTTCTTCCCCTACTAAACAAGGTGAAATTATGGCGATGGGCATTCCGGTTATATGTAATACAAATGTTGGTGATACAGATAAGGTTGTAACAGATTATAATAGCGGAATTTTAATAAATGAATTTAACAATACTGCTTATGCAAATGCCATAAATAAGATGCAGACAGATTTCAATGAAACACAAATTATAAGTGGCGCCTCGGATTATTTTTCATTAGAAAGCGGTGTTAAAAAATATGCTGAAGTGTATAGTTATATTTTGAATAGCTAATTCAAAAATGGCAAATCACTTTTAAAGGGAGGTTCAAAAACTCTAATTGAAAGTCCCATTTCAAAACAAAAAACTGCTGAAAATATCAATAAAGTGACACGAATTCCGTACTTTTAAGTATTCTTTTAGAACCTATGGATGGATCTTGGTTTGCACATTATAACGAACAACAAGCTATTTTTATCAATGATTTATTGGTAGCACCATTCGTATTTCTATTTATACTTTTATATGCAAGAAATAAATTAAGGCATAAAAAAGAATTTGTCTATCAAAAATATTTCTATAATGCATTACTAATCCGGCTGCTTTCTTCCCTTGCCCTCTCTTTTATGTATCAGTATTATTACCATGGCGGCGATACGCTGGTTTATTTTGCATTTGCAATGAAATTAAAGGCCAATACGACAGGGCATTTTTCTGCGTTTCTCGATTTGTTATTCAATCCTAATTATGATAGATTTAATTCTGTCTATTATTTTGGAAATTTGTCCAATTATTTCTTTGATAACGCCAGTTCCAGATTAATGATTCGGATTACAACCATCTTAAGTTATGTTTTTTTCAATTCCTATTTATCCATAACTTTTGTTTTCTCCGTATTTTGTTTTTACGGATGCTGGAAATTATTCAGATTATTTTACGATATGTATCCGCATTTGCATAAGGAAATTGCATTATCATGTTTGTTCTTACCATCGGTTTGTTTCTGGGGATCGGGATTAATGAAAGATTCTTTATGCCTGGGAGCATTGGGTTTACTAGCTTATCATTTAAATGCTATATTTTTTAAACGCAATAAAATTTTTGGCAGGTCAATAATAGTTGTTTTATGTGTTTTTGTTGTCTTTATTATAAAAACGTACATTATATTATCATTTTTTCCACCTTTGGTTTTATGGATATTCTTAAGAGCCCAGACTAGAATCCACAATAAAGTGGTCAGAATATCTCTAAGTCCGCTGATTGTTACTTTAGGTATTCTTATTGCTGTTTCATTATTGGTCTATATAGCAAAGTATGGAGACAGATATGAACTTAATTCTCTCATGAGAACAGCAAAAGATACACAAAACTGGCTTTATTACTCTTCTCAGATTCAAGGCGGCTCGGGCTATTCCTTAGGAGATATTGAGTATACACCACTTGGATTATTAAAGGTTCTTCCAAAAGCAGTAAATGTTGCATTGTTTAGGCCTTATTTATGGGAAGCCAAAAAACCTATTTTAGTTCCTGCAGCTTTTGAAGGATTGATTTCCTTATTTTTCACTATCCGCTTATTATATAAAGCCGGTTTTTCGCGACTAACCAAACTTGTTCTTTCTAATCCTGAAGTTCAGTTCTGCTTGTTCTTCTCCATCATCTTCGCATTCTCTGTCGGCTTTACAAGTTATAATTTTGGCTCACTGGTGCGTTACAAAATTCCAATGATGCCTTTTTATTACATCGCATTATTTATTTTAGCAGATAAGGAAAAGACTGCTGAGTTTATAAAAAAAACCAAACCGGTGAAACCTAAATCAGAACCAAAACTTGTGAATGCCAAATTAGCTACTGCTTAGCTGTTTTATTCCAAAAATACGCCAGAGAAATACCGGCAATAATATGCCAGATTCCCCACCATGCTGCAATTAACGCCATGCCGCCGTTTCCTTTAAAGAATGTCATGACCAATATTAATCCTAATCCCGAATTATGAATTCCTGTTTCGATAGAAATACTTTTACAATGTGTTTCCGGCAATCTGAATATTTTTGGAAATAAATATCCAATCAGGAATGCTAAAGTATTTTGTAAAAAAACAATTCCAAAAATTTGCGGCAAATGTTCAATAAAAACTTTTCTGTTCACAATAAATGCACCTATTAAAAAAATAAAAAAAAACAATAAGGCCAGTATTTTTATTGGCTTGTTTATTTTCTGAATAAACTCAGGGAAATACTTTTTGAGTAAAATGCCTGATAATAATGGAAATACCAGCAGCAATATAATTGACATCAATAAATGCCAGAATGAAATATGAATCTCTTGCAATAATGTTTTCGTTGGCTCGTAATGTGAAGCATATAAATAAAAATTAAATGGTGTGGTAATGCTCGCGCTCAATGTAGAAATTGCAGTTATCGTAATTGACAAAGGAATAAATCCTTTTGCTAAATAAGAGACGTATGTGGACATATTTCCACAAGGACATGCTGCCACCATCATCATGCCCATAGCAATTGAAGCTGGCGGTTTCAATAAAAAAATAAGCAAAAAGGTAAACAGTGGTAATAATATGATTTGTGAAATACAGCCTATAATAACTGATCTTGGATTTGTATATAGAGTTTTAAAATCTTCTTTTTTTATATCAATCGCCAGCGAAAATAAGATAAACGCGAGACAAATTTTCAGTATCAATATACCGTCACTACCTGCATTTATCTGTACGTCGTCTAATGATGCCATAAGAAAAATCAGATTTTATGAAGTCCAGCAGACCATGATTTCCCGCGGCCCGTAATACGGCAGCCTTCCGTGTGAAGTAGAAAAATTATCCAGACAAATTATGTCACCTTTTTTCCAGGATTGTATCACCATATTTTTCCAGATTATATCTTGGATATGTTCTACATATTGATCCGGAATCGGAGAATCATCACCAAAAGTTACATGCATGCTTTGGTCATTCGGATTTTTAGTTGCTTTTTTATGCCAGGTCATCAATTCAAGTAACATGCTATATTTAAAGGTCTCCCAGCGTTTTTGTCGTTTATGAATCCTATGGTATTCTTCAGCAGCAGCACTTACATGAAAAACCTGTGTATGGTTGAACCATACTTTTTCACCTGTTTTCGGGTGCGTTTTTATTCCGTCATTCTTGTTGATCAATCTCAATCCATCATTGTCTTTCCATTCACAGATAATATCATTATCTACACATTTTTTTTCTATCACAGATTTATCTTTCGTCAAAAACATTTCACTCCAGTTCTTTAACTGAAATCCGTTTTTACTTTTATCATCGGGCGAAGAATAATTGCGGATATGCTTCACGCCTTTTCGTTCAAACTCTTCTTTTACTTTAGCATCTAAATCTTTGTATACTTTCCTGAAATCACAAATCGGAGTTTCGCCGCCATATTCAGGTTCAATATTACAGTAAAAAAACAAGCGTCGTGGTGCGGATGGCAAAAAACTCATTTCGCAATGCTGCATAATCGGATAATGCGGCGGCAGTTCACTTGCAGAAAATACAAAATCCGTTTTTTTATCACGCGGCGATGTTCCCAGATAATCATCTTTCAAATCGCTGTCAATAGTTTTTGCAACACTTTCAAAATCATTGGGTGATTGTATATCAAAACCTCTGAATAAAACCGCCCCTGACTCAGTTAATTTTTCATCTATAATAGATTTATTGCCCGCTATCCATTCCATCAACTGCTCTTTGCTTTTACCGTCATTCTCCGGCGAAATCACTAACGGCAATTTAGAATCTTCTGAAAAATAAGTTAAGTTCATTATCTTGTTCTATTAAATAGTATCTTAAATCTACTATTTTCTGTTCTCTTTAACTAATAATTTTTGTAATTGATTTTGATGATAAAATTTCAGAGAAGAAATATTGAAACTGAACGACTAGTATTAGAACCTTATGCAATCAAATATTACAATGATTTCTTCCGGCTGATTCATAAGAACAAATCACGTTTAGTACACAGCTTCCCTATTTTACTGCGCTCCACAGAAACAGCTGATATGACTAAAGATTTCGTGCAGCAGAAAATATTTGACTGGAACAATAACAGAGCATA
>JAYVPA010000021.1:0-10089 GCA_043757615.1 Sphingobacteriales bacterium
AAACTATCCGATAGAGATAGATAATCTGCAGGAATTCATGGCGCAGCAAATGACAAGTCTGCAACCAATCACTGAATTACTGGATACTTCAAAACTAAAAGAAATAATTGATGCAGCGTTGAAAGCACATGGCATTAAAACGAGTGTCCGATATGGTGTGACAGAATATGCGCCGAATAATTTTGTATTGCTTTCAAAAAATGCACCGTTGTCAGAATTATTTAAAACGACTTATTCAGTAGATCTATTCCGCAGAAGTATGTTCGATGACAGCAAAACATTGAAACTCATATTTCCAGCAAGAAAAAAATTTTTATACACTTCGATGTCGCCTATGATATTGTCTTCTTCTGTTTTCTTTTTAATGGTAGTTGCGGCGTTCATCTTATCATTTCAGATAATTTTCAAACAAAAAAAGTTATCTGATATGAAAACGGATTTCATTAATAATATGACGCATGAACTAAAAACACCTATTGCTACTATTTCTATTGCAAGTGAAATGCTCAGAGATAATTCTATTTCAGAATTAAAAGATAACAGGGAAAAATATGCGAGCATTATTTTTGATGAAAATAAGCGTTTGTATAATCATGTTGAACAAGTATTACAGATTGCGCGTTTAGAAAAAGGAGAGCTGCAGTTAAATCTGGAAGACCGGGATATCCATGGCATCATTTCTATTGCAGCTGCAAGATTTAACCTGATACTGGAAGAGTTGAATGGTAAAATAGAATTGAATTTAAATGCAGAAAATCCAATCATTAAAATAGATGAAATGCATTTCACAAATGTCATCAACAATTTAATTGACAATGCCATTAAATACAATAATAACGCGCCCACAATAAAAATTAATACATTTAATATTATTACAGGCATACAAATTGAGATAGAGGATAATGGGGTTGGATTGTCGAAAGAAGATCAACATAAGGTATTTGAAAAATTTTATCGAGTATCAAAAGGAAATGTGCATGATACTAAAGGATTTGGGTTGGGATTGAGTTATGTTCAATCTATCATTGACAAGCACAACGGAAAAATTTGGGTAGAAAGTAAATTAAGAGAAGGTTCAAAATTCATCATACAGTTACCGGAAAATGCATAATTAAAATTAATCACAATAAATTTAAACAACATGAACACAGTTATTAAAAAGAAAGTATTATTAGTAGAAGATGACCCGAATTTAGGAATGCTTTTACAGGAATATTTAAAGCATAAGAATTTTGAAGTAGAATTGAAACGTGATGGTGTGGAAGGTCTGTTTGCATTCCGAAAAAATTCTTACGATATTATTTTGTTAGATGTGATGATGCCTAAAAAAGATGGTTTCACCGTTGCAGAAGAAATCAGAAAAGATGATAAGGAAGTTCCTATTATTTTCTTAACAGCTAAATCGTTGAAGGAAGATAAAATTAAAGGGCTGACACTAGGCGCTGATGATTATATCACGAAGCCGTTCAGCATGGAAATTCTGGAATTGAAGATGAATGCAATTTTGCGTAGAACAGAAAAGCATGAAGTGCAGACTGCATTAGATGAATATACTGCCGGTGATTGTGTGCTGGATTACAAGAATCATAAACTGAAAGTTAAAGGTGTAGAAATCAAACTGACTACAAAAGAAAACGAATTGTTACGTTTATTTTTCGAAAAGAAAAACCAGATTCTGGAAAGAGAATTAGCTTTAAAACATGTTTGGCAGGATGATAGTTATTTCACTGCACGTAGCATGGATGTATTCATTTCTAAAATAAGAAAATACCTGAAAGACGATGAACGTTTGCAAATCCTGAACATTCACGGACAAGGTTATAAATTGGTGGAAAATCAAATGGCTTAGACGTTTTTTTTGATTACGATCTACGATGTTCAATTGACGATTAAAGTTCGGAAATCTAAAAGATTCCGAACTTTTTTTTAATGATTTTGTATTTATAAACCGTTTATCGTCCATTGTTAATTATCAATTGTCAATTGTATATTTGTATCATGATTTTAACAGACAAGGGTATTTTAGACGAAATTGAAAAAGGCACCATTATTATTGAGCCGTACGACAGGGAATGCTTGGGAACAAATTCTTATGACGTGCATCTCAGCAAACATTTTGCAACGTATGAAAATAATACGTTAGATGCGAAACATCATAATACCATTACACATTTTGAAATTCCTGAAGAAGGATTTGTCCTGCAACCGGGTACATTATATCTTGGTTCTACTTTAGAATATACAGAAACACATGCTCATGTTCCTTTTCTGGAAGGAAAATCAAGTATGGGCCGATTAGGAATCGATATTCACGCAACCGCCGGCAAGGGTGATGTCGGATTCTGCAATCACTGGACGCTTGAAATTTCGTGTATACAACCTGTGCGTATTTATGCAGGAATGCCTGTTGGCCAACTTATTTATTTTGTGGTAGATGGAGATATCGAAAATGCATATAATAAAAAAGCATCTGCGAAATATAATATACGTTCTGAACAACCAATGGAAAGCATGATGTGGAAGAATTTTAAGTAAATCTTACTATTTATTCTTTTCTGTTTCTTTCGTGCAATATTGTTTAATATTGTATTACAATCCGGCACATGAATAACTCTTTTAATAAAGAACAACTACTTGAAGATGTAAAAAACTGGAACTCGATGATTAAAAAATATCAGGTTCCCAGTACTAAAGAAGCAATCATACAGCTAACAAACAGCTTTTCATTTTATGTTCTTTTGTTAGCCCTGCAATTTTATTTATACGATAAATCATTCTTCTTTTCTGCGCTTGTTGCACTTTTAAACGGGTTTATCTTATCCAGGATTTTTATTATACAGCATGACTGCGGTCATAGTTCCTTTACAAAATATAAAACACTGAATGAAATTATCGGCACCGTCTGCAGTGTGTGTACACTGATTCCTTACCGTTACTGGGCAAAAAATCACAGTTTTCATCATGCGCACAACGGACAGTTAGAAGTGAGTGATATCGGTGATATTGAAGTATTTACTACGGAGCAATATGCAACTGCAAACTGGAAACAGAAATTATATTATCGTATTTACAGAAATCCATTATACTTGTTTACTATCGGCGGATTTATTTATGTTGTGATTTATAACCGGTTTGCATTTGTCGACAGTGATTATTTTAAGAAGGTAAAAAAGTCTGTGAATCTTAGCAATGTGCTTTTTATTTTGACTTATACTTTATCTGCCTATATTTTTGGTGTTGAACGATTCTTGGTTGTTCAGTTTACTAATTTATTTTTCTTCGGTATTTACGCCCTTTGGTTTTTTTACATTCAACACCAATATGAACATGTTTTTAAATCAAAAAAAGAAGACTGGAATTACGTGGTAGCAGCGTTAAAAGGAAGTACGTATTATAAATTACCGCGCTTCTTTCACTGGCTTTCAGGGAATATTGGCTATCACCATATTCACCATTTAAGTCCGGCAATTCCAAATTATAATTTGCGTAAATGCCATAAGGAAAATCCAATATTCCTGAAACACACCAATACCATCACATTCTGGCAAAGCTTGAAAACGCTGCGTTCTAACCTTTGGGATGAGCAACAGCAAAAAATGGTTTCGTTTGCTGAGTATAAACGAAACAGGAGAGCAGCATCGTCTTTAAAATAATAAAATAAATTATTTTACGACAAAACCGTTCAGGAGTTCTTCAATATCTGATTTATATCCGGATAATAAATTTTGAGAAGTGTAGGCAAGAAACTGAGTAGTTCCGGCACTGTAAGAATAGTAATACCCGAAATAAGAAAATTTAATACCTTGTGTAGTACCATCCATTTGCATACATAATACTCTTTTGTCGTTTACTATACGATACTCTTCAAAAACAATTTTCATATCGGGAGCAATTTTTTTTGCATTATCTAATGCCAGTCCTTTCAGGGTTTCTAACGGAACCTCTATTCTCTCTGTAAGAATCATTGCATATGCATCCTTGTCTTTCAACGTAAATTTATATTCAGCTTCGGCTTCAGAATCTGCTTTTTTGAAACTCCATTTTTTTGGATTCAGGTACATGCCTACGTCAGGCAATGTCTGGCTTTTTAGAATAAATGTAGCATCTTTGTTTTTGTAGAAATGCTTTTTATTTTCAGCAATCTCTTTTTCTTCATTTGTCTTTTTATCCGAATAATCCCATGTTTTGTCTTTATACAAAACAACTTCGTCGCCATTTTCTGTTACAGCTTTTATTTGCGCTGAGCAGTATATACAATTAACTATACAAAAGATAAATGCAATTCTTTTCATAAGACAATATTTAATTTGATTTCATCGCGAGTATAAAACCTAATGCAAGCAAAGGTACAAACACAAACCATTGTAATCCGGCAGCAGCTAATATAGAACCGCCAACAATACAACAACCACCAAAAATAGTATTTTGTAATCCTGTTCCTGTCGGTCTTTTCTTCTCTACCAGTTCCGTTTCAAAACGTTTAAATGCTTCAGATAACACCAATGGTGAACGTGTGATGATATCCATAAATTCGGGGGCATTCTGTAACTGGGTTTTTAATAAATCAATAGGATTTACTTCACCCAATAACATTTTCCGGATATGTTTCTTGCTTACTTTCTGAATATCAAAACCCGGCATGATTACATTCCCGACACCTTCATACGTGATGATAGCTTTTACCATCAGCACTAATTCCAACGGATAATACATGCGGTATTTTGAGCCTAATGAAACAGATTCTAAAATTAGTTTTGCGAGCGAGAAGTCTTTAAAATTGGGTGATTTCAGCCATTTATTTCCAACAGATACAAACTCTCTTCTGAAGCCTTCTACATCAGTACCTTTTCCTTTACGAGCCAGTAAAGTCAAATAACGTGCAGCACCTTGAGGATCGCCTGTTACCAGACTATTGAAATAGTAAAGCATTGTTTTCCGGGTGTTTTCTTCAAAACGGCCAACCATTCCTAAATCAATAAATCCAACCTGCGGTCCATTTGGTCCGTCCATAATCATCAGGTTTCCCGGGTGTAAATCTGCATGGAAAAATCCATCATGATATAACATCTGAATAATTGCATACGCACCATAATCCACAATCTTGGAACGGTCTTCTTCATTATATCGTTCATACGCACGAACATCCGGTTTTATGCCACGGATGAACTGCATACAAATCAAATCACTGGTAGAATATTCTCTGTAGATTTTTGGAAAATGTATTTCCGGATGCTTGATAAAGTTTACTGCAAATTCTTCTGCGTTATCAGCTTCCAATCTAAAATCAACTTCTCTGTTTGTATAGTCACAGAATTCAGTAAACATATTTTTAGGCTGTAATTGAGGAATAAATAATTCCAGAAAACTACCCATTACTTTAATGATTCTGCTGTCTGTTTGTATTAGTTCGCGTGTGCCCGGTTTTATTAATTTTAAAACCACTTCTTCACCAGTTCGTAAAGTTGCTCTGTGTGTTTGTGCAATAGATGCGGAGCCAAGCGGATTTTGTTTTACATCAGTAAATACACGGTGAATCGGTTGTTTGATTTGTTCTTCCACTAATTCTGCAAACCGGTCGTAACTGATGGCAGGTAATGTATCTAATAATTTTTTTAGTTCATCTGTAATATCTTTCGGCAGCATATCTTCACGCAAAGACATGATTTGACCCAATTTGATATAAGTGGCGCCTAGCATTTCTAAACGTCTTCTGAGTTGTACTGCAAATGGCTGGCGGATTAGTTTCTTTTTTAAAACAGGCCAATGCAGCCATAGAAAAATTCGGAGCAAAACATCTTTTGAAAAACTGAATTTCGCTTTTGTTGCTCGTCTATTACGCAAATAAGCATATCCGCCTCCTAATACTAAACCCGAAAGATGTCTGTTGGTAATTAAAAAACGCACGAAGAGCGAACTTGGTTTACGTTCAATATACTTTTCAAATACTCTGTTTTCATCCTGATCCTGAGGATGTAAGTCTACATTTTCTTCTATTTCCGTTGCTTCCATGGTTTCTAAAAAAATAATTTTGTAAGATACTACAATGATGTAATTTCTGCAATCTTTTACGTAAATAAAAAGCCCCGTCTTGTTTAAAACTAGACGGGGCTTTTTTATAACATGAATTTAAATTATGGCTTCTCAATCCTGATTCCCACAATCTCCACCTTACGTTGTTTAGATGCGGCAATACCAAACTCAGATTTAGCTCTGTCATTTTTGCTGTCACTTATTTCTTTTGGCGCCAGCATTTCACCGAATGGAATAGCTAATGCAGATTTTGCCAATACTTTAAAGTTAGCACCCAAACGAGTATCAAAGAATTTGATAATACTGCTGATACGACGTTCAGATAATTCTTTATTGTATTCTTCAGTGGCCAGAGGAGAAGTATAACCTCTGAACTCTAATGTGATTATGTAACCGCTGTCTACCAGGTTTGATAACTCTTTTACCACATCATCAACTCTGCTATAGTTTTTATCTATTTGAGAGAAGAATGAACTTACCTCAGATGAACCATTTGCTGATTTTGATACAAACGTTGCTTGTCTTGATTTATAGGATGTATATAAATCGCCATAGTTAGCACTGTTGTTGTCTTTTGGCATATCATTATCGAAGAATAATTCAATAGGCAACATAGACATGATTTTCTCAGTAGTGTTGGCTATAACGATTGTCGGATTGTCAACTTTCATAATTACCGGTTTCAGTATTAATTCTAAAGAATCAATATACTGACGAGGAACTGTATCAGCGGGAATAATGTGATTTAATACAGTATCAACAAGATTTTCAGTTGAATCTTCGTATTTCACAATTACTTTAGTTTCTACGTTAGCAGGAATGTAAATCGGACATTTAGGACATTGTTTTGTTTTCACTTCACCGAATTCATAGTTCAAGGCTATTTCAAACGCACCTTGTGTTTTAGTAGCTTTTTTAAAACCAGATACATTAAAATCATATGCGGCTCCAATGCGTAATGTTTTGTATAAGAATGATAAATAAGCAATTGCTGCATCATTACCAATCGCTCTATAACCTGCACCAAAACCAATACCTACATTTTTTTTGTCACCAAAACGAACTTCAGCAATTGCATTTACTAATAATTGATTTGCTTTTTTCTGGTTTTGGAAAAACACACCCGGTTGGATGTTCCAGCTGTCTTTAATAGCAATCTTTGCTTTTGCATAAGCAGAGTGTCTTGCTGGTAATTTAGAAGTAGTATAATACAGAAAATTTTGATCAGGCTGATGTAAATTTGAAGTAGAACCGCCAATGTCTAGAGTACTTTTACCTTTGATTTTTGTTCTGAAATTCAGACCAAGTGTAAAGTTCGGATAAGAAACATTGTTATTAGAAAATGTTTCTCCCGTCGGTAAATTCGGATCGAAAGTAGAACCGTTATACTGATTGTCAAACTGTAACCCTAAATAATCCAGAGACTTTACAGTAATACCTGCTGTAACACCAATCGTAAGTAATTGCTTATCGCTGTTAAAGTATTTTCCGAAATTCATAGTAAGATTCGGATTGAAAATACTAAGGTGACCATCACCTGCTCTGTCGTACAAGAAGCTTACGCCACCACCTAACAACCAGCCTTTCGGAAATTTTTTGAGTACACGGTCATAGGATGCCGTTGTAGTAGAGTAGGGAACCGGTAAGGTACGCCATTGGTCTCTGTATAACCCAGCCAAACGATTGGCTTTTCCGTATTCTGTAACACCGGCAAATGCTGGGTTTAAATATAATGGGTTGTATTGTATTTGACTGAAGTGTGGATCCTGAGCTAAAGCAAGTTTAGCTGCTGATACTACTAGTAAGCCTAAAATTAAATACCTTTTCATATGCGCTAATATAGTTTATTTTTTTAAATAATTTATCTCAACAAAGTAACGTTACCTTTTATTGTAATTTTCTCACCTTGTGAGCATTCACCTACAAAATAATATCCGTAAGAGTCTACTGTTGCAGGCTGTCCTTTGTAAATTCCATCCCATCCTACATTTATATCATCACTTTCAAATACCTGATTTCCCCATCTGTCTATCACAATCAGTTTCATCGATTTTAAGATAACAGAACGTGGAACAAAGATATCATTGATACCGTCACCGTTAGGTGTAAATGCATTTGGAATAAAGATATTTTCTTTACTGCAGCTTACTTCGTTCAATTCAACGAATACAGAATCTGTGAATCTGCAGTTTGTATTTCCGTTCGTGCCGGTTACATAGAACCAGGTTGACTGGGTTATTTCTGCAGTTGGATTTTGAATGGATGAATTGCTTACTAAATTAGCAGGTGTCCAGTTGTAAGTCAGATTTTCAGTTGTTATAACATTCAGCTGTATTTGTTCACCTGCATTTGCAGAAGGTTTATCAGTGACAGCATCAATATTCGGTAAATTATTTACAATTAAATCTAATAGAACAGTAGAATCACAGCCTTGTGCGCTTTGCAGTACAACTGTGTAGTTTCCTGTACTATTGAATGATTGTTGACCTACAGTGAACGTTTCTCCGCTGCAAATGCTTCTTGTTATGCTTGTTCTGACAGAGTTGCTTACTGTCAGGTTCAGGTTTACCGCTGAATCACAACCGTTACTGCTTTGTAATACTACATTATATAAGCCTGTAACTTTAAATGTCTGGTTGCCGATAACAACAGAATCTCCGTCACATAATGTGGTTGTAATGTTTGAATTAATAGCGGGATCAACAATTAAGCTAAGGTTTACTATAGAATCACAACCCGATGCTGCTCCTCCTGTTAATGTATCAGTATAGTTACCTGATGTAGTATAAATGCTATTGCCAACAAAAATTGAATCGCCATTACAGATTCTTGTGTTTAAGTTTGTAACAGCTGGTTGTAAAACTGTCAGAACTAAATTAACTGTCGAATCACATCCTGTAGATGTTTGTAAAACAACTGTGTAATTTCCGGAAGCTGTAAAATTCTGGTTACCTATATTTACGGATTGACCTTGACAAATTGTATTGGATATATTTGTTGTTGCGGTAGGATTTGCCAATAAATTTAAACTGACAATAGAATCGCATCCAAGAGAATTTTGTAATGTGACAGTATAGTTACCTGTGTTATAGAATGTCTGACTTCCGATTACCACACTATCACCCTGACAAATTACTATTACCTGACTTGAGCGTGTAACAGGATTTACAGTAAGATCTAAAATGACAGTTGAATCACATGATTGAGATGTTTGTAGCACCACAGTAAAGACACCTGTCGTTGAGAATGTTTGATTTCCAACAATTACATTTTCACCCTGGCAGATGATTCTGTTTAGAATAGTTGTTTGTGTTGGTTTCACTCTTAAGTCAAGTATAATTGTACTGTCACAACCAAATGAAGATTGCAGCCTTACTGTATATATACCTGCAATTTTGAATGTTTGGTTTCCCACCGTAACAGAATCGCCATCACATATAGTAGTGAGGAAAGTATGGACACTGGTGTCTAATACGGTCAGGTTTAAGTTAACAGTAGAATCACATCCTTTAGAAGTTTGTAAAATTACTGAATAGTTACCCGCATCTTTAAATATTTTTGTTCCAATTACTACAGAATCACCTTCACAAATCACCTGTGAAATATTAGTTGTTTTCTTAGGATTTACGAACAAATTAAGTGTAACAGTCGAATCACAATTCTGAGATGTAAACAATGATACTGTAAATGTACCAGCAGTAAAGAATGTTTGATTTCCTACGATTATACTGTCACCTTGACAAATTGTATCATTTAAGAATGTTGATTTGGTAGGATTTACAGTTAGATCCAGGTTTACAGTAGAATCACATCCAAGCGAAGTTCTTAATACTACTGTAAAGTTTCCTGTTGTTGTAAAAACCTGATTACCTATTGTAACGCTTCCTCCCTGACAAATAACACTTGTAAGATTAGTTGTTTTAGTTGGATTTACAACAACTGCCATAGTAGCTGTAGTAGCACATAAACCTGCAGTAGGTGTAAATGTATATGTCGTAGTACCTGCAGCAGCTGTGCTGATAGTTGCAGGATTCCAGGTACCAGTAATGCCATTATTAG
>JAYVPA010000022.1:0-2720 GCA_043757615.1 Sphingobacteriales bacterium
GCAATGAAGCAGCGTGATTTTATCTTTATCAAAATAAGTATATACTTCATAACCGTCGCTCTGTAAATGTCCCTCAAAATATTTTAATCTGCCTTTTGGGCCTTCTCTGCCGCGACTCTCATGATACTCAAAAAACACAGCACCGCTTTGTACATCCCGATAGGTCCAGTACCAGCCGCGATGTGTTTTCTTTTTTTTATCTCTGTCTAAAACCTGTATGCGTGTTTCATCAGCTTGCAGATAATCGCTCTGAAAGAATGACTTTATAAATTATATTGGATCCAGAAAAATAAATGTTTCTCTGTCCGCCAACTTCTTTTCCTACGGCAATCCCTGCACCATCTATAGAACCATTAATGGTGGCCAATATTTGCAAAAGATAGACTTGACCTTGACATTGATCAGCAAGCATGTCAACAACATCAACTCGTAAGTTTGCTGAAGTCACAAATTGTGATTGATAAACTACGTAATATTTATCTTGGTTACACCCATCATTTCCATCAAATGGAATAATCGCGATCTCTGGTGAACTTTGAGAAGAGTTAAATGCTGAAAGAAATCCAATTGGATTGTTAAATCCATTATACACATTTCCATCGGAAATGTAAAATTGAGGCTGGCTAGACACGTTATCTGATCGATACATTCCAGTTCCAAGGTTTATCGCCGAAACAGTCGAGCCTGGAATTGCAGAAATAGTTGGTACCGATTGAGTCATGTCAATTTGCTTGTTGGCCAAATACCATGTCTTTAACTGAAATTGAGATTGTGCTGTAAACGAAATTAAAAAGAATAAAAAAAGAATAATGAACCGAGTAGTTTGATTTTTCATGATAAGAAATTTTAGTAAGGATGTACAATAATTAATTTAGTTACTTGAAGAATATTGTTGTCTTTATAAATACGTATAAAATAGATACCAGATGGAATTTCACTGACATTGATTTTAGTAGCAATGAGCCCTTTTTCAATGCTGTTAGTGGTAACTATATTGCCGAATAGATTGACTAGTTCATACCGAGTTGCAGAATTCAATATGCCCATATTTTCAATGGATAAAAAGGAGTTCGCTGGATTGGGGTAAATTAAATAATTATTGACCATGGGAATTTCTAAAACTTTAGATAAAAAATTTCCACTGGTATCTACAATCATCAAAAAACCAGAGTTGGGAGGATCATCACTTGCTCCGACGAAAACATAGTCGCCATTGCGGTTTAAAATCATGGAAAGGGCAATGTCTGAAGTTGTCGGGGTTGGAAGTGGAGAAGTCCTTGTCCAAAGAGAATCACCAAAATCATCAATCTGCATTAGAAAAACCTGATAGTGGTGAGTGACCGCATTGGCCCGATACCCTCCTAAGATGAATCCGCCACTAGATAATTTATAAATTGCAATTGGTACATCTTCGACTGGAATGAAAAATTCTTTCGACCATAAAAGCTCACCTATTGAATCGTACCGTAAAAGCAGGGTGTTATAGTTGGTGCCACCAGTGTCATAGCTTGCACCCGCAACTAAAAATCCATGATCCGAAGTTTCTGCAATGCTCTGTCCGAAATCATAATTTCCAAAGCCAAAAGTTCTTGTCCAAAGGGTGTCTCCATATTTGTCGGTTTTTATAGTATAGATATCTCCAAACAATGTATTAAAACTGCCAGTGTAACCTGTAACAATATACCCTGAGTCAGACGTTTGACGAACAGAATTTCCATAATCACCATTTGTTCCTCCATAAGTTTTTATCCATATCGAGTTGCCTATCGAATCAAGTTTTACAAGAAATACATCATGTAACCCACTCCCTATGGCCGTTGTGTATCCTGTTATGACATATCCATTATCAAGCGTTCGATCACTTCCCTTTGGATAATTTACTCCCGGTCCAAACGATAGGATTTTTGTGAAGACGGTATCCCCTTGGCTATTCAATTTTAAAAACCAAAAATCATTTTGCCATGAAGAAATATCGTCTTTAATTCCAAAAACAAAATAGCTAGAATCATTGGACACCTCCAACGTTATTGCTCCATCCGTTGCAAAGCCACCATACGTTTTTATCCACTCAAGATTTCCAAATGAATCGGTTTTAATTATGGCCGCATCTTGTGTGTTGACAGTGGTATAATTGCTACCACACATAATGTAACCACCATCCAACGTTTGTCGGACACAATTAGAATAATAGTAGCCCAATGTATCATAATTTTTTAAAAAAATTGTTGGCTGACTAAAACCAGTAATTTGCAAAAGAAAAAAGCATAACAAGATGATATTTCTTTTCATTTTTTCTTGATAGATTTATAGATTACAGGATAAAGAATTAGAACTGTTCAAATCCAGAATATTTCTTAATCGTATAACCCATTTAGATAGTTTTCTTATTTGTTTAAATACACAGCAAAATAAAAGCTATTTTTGGTTTTCATTCAACACTTTCAGCAATTCCTAGTTACAGCAATATTATAAATGAGAGAACAGACTT
Organism: Sphingobacteriales bacterium; assembly: GCA_043757615.1. GTDB lineage: Bacteria > Bacteroidota > Bacteroidia > Chitinophagales > JADIYW01 > JADJSS01. The sequence goes on from JAYVPA010000022.1 coordinate 2,489, forward strand.
TTCGTCAATAAATTTTTTGAATGATGGATTCATAACCACGTTTATTTTAAATAAATATGCAACTCAACAACACTTAAAAAAAAGGGCAATTATAACAAACGTGGGTTTGCCCACTTACAGGTAAAATAATTTTAACTCATCGGATGTACAGAAAAATATTAAACCTCCAAATAAATTTAAAATTATTTTTATGCAACTGCGTCAGATTAAAATCCTATGCGGCTAAAAATCC
>JAYVPA010000023.1:0-2705 GCA_043757615.1 Sphingobacteriales bacterium
AGAAAGTAGTAATTTTACATTAACTTAAATTATACAATTATGTTTGGAATGCACGGACCGGAATTATGGTTCATCTTAGCGGTAGTAGTTTTACTTTTTGGAGGCAAAAAAATCCCTGAATTAATGCGTGGCGTCGGACAGGGAGTTCGCGAATTCAATTCAGCAAAATCAAACCTGAAAGATGAGTTTGAAAAAGGATTGAAAGAAGACGATACCAAAAAATTGCCGGAAAACAAATAAGCTTAAATCTAACAAGGTGGAAGTGTACAGATCTCTAAAGAAGCTGCAGGAAGAATTATATGAAAAAAGCTTAACTGCAACTGAACTTACACAATATTATATTTCTCAAATTTATGCAAAAAAAGAAATAAATGCTTTTGTGGAAGTATTTGAGGAAAGTGCATTGTCTGCTGCTCAAAAAATTGACAGGAAAATTAAGGAAAATCAACCGCTGGGAAAATTATTTGGTTTAGTGATTTCGATAAAAGACAACATCGTTTACAAAAATCATATTGCAACCGCTTCTTCTAAAATTTTATCTGATTTTAAATCACCTTATTCTGCCACTGTAATAGAAAAGTTACTGGCAGAAGATGCAATTATTATCGGCAGAACAAACTGTGATGAATTTGCCATGGGCGGAAGTAATGAAAACTCTTTCTACGGCACTGTAAAAAACCCACATGATCATACACGTGTTTCAGGTGGCTCATCAGGCGGAGCGGCGGCTGCTGTTGCGGCTGATTTATGTTTAGCTGCGCTTGGTTCAGATACTGGCGGTTCCATCCGTCAACCTGCTTCATTTTGTGGTATTATTGGTTTGAAACCAACATACGGAAGGGTTTCCAGATATGGATTGATTGCCTATGGTTCTTCATTCGACCAAATCGGACCTTTCACACATAACATAGAAGATGCAGCGTTGATCTTAGAAGTGATCTCCGGTGCTGATGATTACGATGCGACTTGTTCACAAAAACAGGTTCCGGAATATTCTGCACAACTTCTTTCTGATAAAAAATATAAAATCGCATATTATAAAAATGCCATCGAACATGAAGGTGTGAATGCAGAAGTTCGCGATGCAAGTTTACATATTATTGAGCGCTTAAAAAACGAAGATCATCAGGTAGATGCCATCGAATTTACAGAATTAGATTATATCGTTCCTGCTTATTATGTATTAACAACTGCTGAAGCGTCGAGTAATTTATCTCGTTTTGACGGTGTGAAATATGGCTATCATGCTAAAGACGCAAAGGATTTAGAATCCACTTACAAGCTTACGCGCTCACAAGGTTTTGGAAAAGAAGTGCAGCGCAGAATTATGAGCGGAACATTTGTACTGAGTGCAGGTTATTATGATGCCTATTATTCCAAAGCACAAAAAGTAAGACGGATAGTTGCGGAAAAAACAAAACAAACCTTAGAAAACTACGATTTCATACTTTGTCCTACAGCACCAACTGCAGCCTATAAAATTGGAGAAGTACAAGATTCCATTGCTTCTTTTTTAGGTGATATTTTCACTGTGCAAGCAAATATTGCAGGAATTCCTGCAATTTCATTGCCATTATATAAAACCAAAACAGGCTTGCCAATCGGCATACAGTTTATGGCAGGAAGATGGAAGGAAGAAAAATTACTCTCTTTTTCTAATGAACTTATGAAATAGATTTTTATACGATCTGTTGATTATCACTTATTTAAATTTACAAGAATCTTAAAAAAATCCTAAAAAGCAGTTATTTATCCGATAAAAAGTTCAATTTTCATATCTTGCAAAATGAGATTTCGGAAAATCATTCCTCTATATATATTTTTTGTTTTTTGTAATGTTCATTTTACTGTCAATGCCCAGACTTCACAGTACAAAGACGCTTCTAATGAACTTGCGATTCCTACAGAAGAACAATTATTCAAGGACGATCCGGATCCCGTTGTAATGAGCGCACAGATTGCAGTTCGTTTAAAAAAGATTCAGCAAACCATTTCATTAGATTATAACGAACACGTGCAAAAATACATTACGTATAATACTGATATAAAACGCAAAGAACACGTATCAAAAATGCTTGGCCGTGCAAAAAAATACTTCCCGATTTTTGAACCTATTTTAGCTGAATATGGCATTCCTGATGAAATGAAATATCTGGCAGTAATTGAATCGGCACTTAATCCCTTTGCTCTTTCACGTGTAGGCGCCAGCGGTCCGTGGCAGTTCATGTATAGCACAGGTTTGCGTTATGATCTGAATATTTCAAAGCGTGTAGATGAACGTCGTGACCCTTATGCGGCATGTACTGCTGCAGCAAAATACCTGAAAGAAATGTACAATTTTTATGGCAACTGGCAGCTGGCAATAGCTTCTTATAATTGTGGTGCCGGCAACGTTAACAGAGCAATAAAAAAAGCCGGTGGCTCTACTAACTTCTGGGATATCCGACAATATCTACCTTCAGAAACACGCGCATATGTTCCTATTTACATTGCGATGGTATACACTATGAAGTATGCAAATAAATACAATATTTCACCTTTAATCATAGACAGGGAAATTACACAACGCGTTACTGCCCGCCAGAAATTAACGGTAACGGATTTAGAAAAAACTTTAAATATTTCGAGACAAATTATCATCGACGAAAATCCGTCTTTACTGACAACATTGATTCCTGCTGATTTTATCTTAAACCTGCCTGCTT
>JAYVPA010000024.1:0-10016 GCA_043757615.1 Sphingobacteriales bacterium
TTTTTTGACGAAAAAGACAGACAGGAAAAATGGCAGGTAGTGGTGAGTCCGGAAGAAAAACACAACGCACTTTGGATAAACCAGGATGCTTATTTCTCCTTAGGAAATTTCAGCAATGCAACATCCTATAAAATCAATCACGAAAATAATGGAGTGTATTTAATGGTAATAGAAGGAGAGATTGAAATAGATGGAAATAAATTATCAGCACGTGATGCAATCGGAATAAAAGAAGCAAAAGATTTTCAAATAAACATTTTTCAACCCGCAAAATTATTGGGGGTGGAAGTGCCAATGAAGTAACTGATAAAATGCAGAAAAACTTCATATAAGAAACAACTATTTATTTGATAGTTGTTTCTTTTTAATAGCAAATCTCAATTCAAAATATTATTTTTAAATCCATGGAAATTAAACACGAACACTTAACAACGAAAGGCGATTTTTTTGTACAGGATGAAGACCATCGCAAAATTGCGGTAATGACTTATCTAATGACAGATGAGAAAACTATGCTGATTGAACATACCATTGTAGAAGAACAACTGGAAGGAAAAGGGATAGGCAGAAAACTGGTAGAAGCCGGAGTAGAGTTTGCAAGAAAAAGTGGATACAAAATCATTCCGCAATGTCCGTATGCAAATTCAGTATTTAAAAAAACACCTGAATATGCTGATGTATGGGCTAAGTGAGTTGGTCAAAGATCAAAGGTCAATAGTCAATAGTTTTTAGACATCTGTTTAATTTATGACCATTGACTATCAACCACGGACTATGGACAAAAAAATCATTAACATGGACGACATAATAAAAGAATATACAAACGGTGAAGTTACAGTACAATGGCAGCCTGTAAAATGTATTCATTCTGCAAAATGCTGGCGTGGTTTACCAAAAGCATTTAATCCAAATGAAAAGCCATGGATTAATCTGAATAATGTATCTTCCGAAGAAATTTTAGAACAAGTATTTAAATGCCCTAGCGGGGCAATAAGTATAAAAGATAATGAAAATAAAAAATCAGTTTATATGTCAGAAGAATCAAATGCAGAAATTGTTGTTGTAAAAAACGGCCCTTTAAAAGTAAAAGGAAGTTTGTCTATAATACATAAAGACGGAAAAGAAGAAACTCATAATGAAGTTTATCTGTGCCGTTGTGGTCAGTCAGAAAATAAACCATTCTGTGACGGAGCTCACAAAAAATGCGGATTTAAAGATGAATAATTTAGTAATCAGTCGTGAGGCATGAGTAGTGAGTTTGTATCTCACTACTCACCATTCACTACTCACTACTCACTACTCACTACTCACTACTATGATAGTATATACACTAACAGCAAATGTAGATAAAGATATTGCGGCGGAATGGTTGCAATGGATGAAAGAAGAGGCATTGCATTTTGTGCAGGAGACGCAGTTGCCTGTAAAATATACCGTTTTCAAAGTTTTAAACGATAATGAAGGCATTACATACACGTTTCAGATTTTCTTTAAAGATATTTTTGTCTATAAACTTTTCCTAAGTGAACATCATAAACCGTTCAGTGATATTATAAACTCCAGGTATTTAAATAAAGCTGTTTATTTTAATACGCTTCTCGAGCAATTGTAATTAAAACATATAAATTTTAGACAAGTCTAAAAATATTATTAAACAACATTGATAATATATTTTACATTTGTTAAAATGAAACAATTCTTTTTTGTGTTATGCTTTATGGTGTTCCAATTACAGGCACAGGAAAAATTTATAGAAAAAGTGGATCCTATTTCTACAGACAGACCTGATCAAACCGAAGGTGCAGGGGTGCTTCCGTTGAAATATTTCCAGATGGAAACAGGTTTTAATATAGAAGGTGAGGATGGTGATTTAAAATTTGTGCATCCTGATATTCTTTGGAGAGCAGGCATATTCAAGTCAACAGAATTAAGAGTAATTATGAGTGTGTCATCTGCAAAAGATACTACAGGTAAATATAAAGCAGGGTTGGAGCCCATGGAAATTGGATTCAAGACAGCTATCTGTGAAGAAAAAAAAGCGAGGCCTAAAATTTCATTTTTGGGACACATGGTGATACCATATCTTTCAACAAAAAACAGACGAACTAAATACTTTGCACCGAATTTACGTTTTTCGATGGAACACACACTCAAAAAGAATATTTCACTTGGGTATAATGTAGGCATGGAATGGGATGGAGATTCACCTTATCCTTCGTTTGTATATACGGTTGTAAATGGATTTGATGTAAAAGGAAAATGGCATTTCTATTATGAGTTTTTTGGAGAATTTCCAATCAAAGAAAAATCAACACATAATTTTGATACTGGAATATGCTATCAGGTTAAAAACAATATGCAGATAGATGTTTCCGGCGGTTTTCAATTATATCCCTTTGTAAAAGGATGGTATGCATCCATAGGATATTCATTCAGAATACCCAGATAAATAAACAATAAATTTTACTTGTTTCTTCTGAGATTAGCAGCCTTGTCTCTTTGTGAATTTGAATAAGTATTTCCGTTTTTTGTTTTAAAAGCCTGTAATACATCATCCAGAAGATTTACCAGTTTAGACGTATTGAAATCTGTGGTAGCAGAGAAAGGTAATTCACCATGGTAAGTATTCGTATATGTAGAATATATACAATCAGAAGCGAGTTTGCAATTTATAACTACTTTCCTGCTTGCTTCTGCCACACTTGCTTCTGAGAGATCATAAATATTTGCTTTACAATATTTACCTGATTGATAATAGTCATATAAATAATCACCCGATATTTCCAAATAACCATAGTAACCATTATCAAAAGTTTTTAAATAATCATTGACTTTATTTAAAGCTTCGGTATATGTCTGGCTGTATGTCTTGCTTATAAAAATTGTAAGAAACAGTAATATCAATGTATTTTTCATATTTAATTAATTTAAGTAAATATAAACAAAATAATTGCTGCAAAATATACCAATAATCACGGATATTAATAAAGAAGGTATTCCGGTTAATCCGATATGCCTTTTTTATAAAAATGAACATATATTAAGTCTGTAAACCTTCCCATTCCTGCATCAGTTTTTCCAATGCTTTCTTTTCTGTACCAAGTTGTAATACAATTTGCTCATCGTATTTGCCGTCTTCAGAAAGTTGTTCTATTTTTTCTTCTATTTTTTTTATATCAAACTCTTTAATGCCGATTTCTTCTTCCAGTTTTGAGATTTGATTTTTGATGCGTTTAGCTTCTTTATCATCCACTTTAGTAACCGGTGCAGCAACTTCTTTTTTCTGTGTATTTATAGATAGTTGCGGTGTCAATTCAACTTCTCTGAAATTCGCCACACGTCTTTCTTCAAAGAATGCATTTACATCACCCACATGTTCCTGTACCACACCATCTTTAAACTCAAATGTTTTATCTGTGAGGCCAACTAAAAAATCTCTGTCATGCGAAACAACGATAACTGTTCCCGGATATTTTGCAATGGCATCTTTTAATACATCTTTTGCACGTAAGTCCAGGTGATTTGTAGGCTCATCCAGAATCAATACATTACTTGGATTCAGTAATAAATGCGCCAAACATACACGGGCACGCTCACCACCGCTTAATACCGAAATCTTTTTGGTAGCATCATCTCCTGAAAACATAAACGCACCGAGAATACTTCTTACCTGCGCACGCATATCATTTGGTGCAGTATCTTCCATGTATTGAAGAATAGTTAAATTCTTTGGTAAATGTTCCGCATGGTGCTGCGCAAAAAATGCAGTATTCACATTATGACCAATTTCTAAATTTCCGGAAGTCGCATCTAATTCTTTCGCAATGATTTTTGCCATCGTTGTTTTTCCCATGCCGTTTTTACCAATGAATGCAACTTTATCGCCGCGTTCAATCTCCAGATTCACATCATGAAAAACATGTTTCTCGTCATAATTTTTTGCTAAGTTTTTTGCAGTCACTACCACCTTTCCGCTTTGTTGTCCCATCGGAAACTGGAAACGCATAGAACGAACATCATCTTGCTCCACTTCTACGATATCCATTTTATCTAATTTTTTTACTAAGCTTTGTGCAAACTTTGCTTTACTCGCTTTCGCCTTAAAACGTTCAATGTTTCGCTCAATTTGTTTTATCTGATCCTGCTGATTTTCAAATGTTGCTAATTGTTTTTCACGACGTTCTTCTTTCAATATTACATATTTAGAATAGTTGGCTTTGTATTCATACATCTTACCTAATTCCAACTCAATGGTTTTATTACAAACATTATCCAGAAATGTTTTATCATGCGAAACTAAAATAATGGCACCATCGTATTTCTGGAAAAACTCTTCCAGCCAGATAATAGATTCAATATCTAAGTGATTTGTCGGCTCATCGAGCATTAATAAATCCGGGTTTTGTAATAGTAATTTTGATAATTCTAAACGCATTGCCCAGCCACCCGAAAAAGTAGAAGGTGCTTTTTCAAAATCTTCACGCTGATAGCCTAAGCCCAACAAAACAAGTTCTGTTTTTTTGTCTTTATCATCAATATCTAAATGCACTAATCTATCGTTGATATCACAAAAAGCCTGGGATAAATTCATGTATGCATCCGTATCATAATCAGTACGCGTTTCTAACTGATGTTGAATATCATCCAGTTGTTCCTGTAATGTATTTATTTCTTTGAAAGCTGTTTGTGCTTCCAGCCAAACTGTAGGTTCATTTTGCGCACGAATTTCTTGTTTTAAAAACCCGATAGAATATCCGCTTGGTTTCGATATGCCACCTTCCTGAGGTGAAATTTCGCCATACAGTGTTTTTAAAAGTGTTGATTTTCCTGCGCCATTTCTACCAACTAAACCAATTCTGTCACGTGGTTGAATAGTAAAGGAGACATTGTCGAATAAAATACGACTGCCGAATATGATGGATAAGTTTGTTGCCTGTAACATTTTTAATTATAGAATTGTGTAATTATAGAATTGTTGAATTGTCGATTGTCCATAGACGATGGTCCAATGACTATTGTCCATTGACAACCTTTCCGTCTTCCCACTCTCTTGTTTTATCTGCTAAGTCCATGCAGAATTTTTTAATGTCTTCCTGTACAAATGGATTTTGTGTAGCACGGTTATACGTATCTCCTAAGCTCAATAATAACTGAAAGAAGTGTGTGTGCATTTCGTCAACCTGCATTTCTTTTGTCCAAAGATCAAAACGCATGGTATTCTTTTCATTGCCATCCCACATCCCCAGCATAATGCTTTTGCATTCATCACCATCACCTTGCGGTCCGTCAGTAGCCGTCCAGGTAATCATTTCCGGCATATTCTGGTCGTCCAGTCTTATTTTAAACTTTATTTCTGTTTCTCTTGACATGATAAAAATTGAAATGCAAATATAAGCAACCGATTTTAAATACAGTTTTATGTAAATGCTACCACTTTTTATTGATTTGTGTCAAAATATAGCAGTTTACATAAAATTAACTTGCTATTTAAACAAACGTTTAATTAAATTTGCACTGTCAAAACTAAACAAACGTTTAATTAAGATGGAAGAAAGTAAAATTCAGGACAAAAGAGACGATATCTTAGATGTTGCCGAAAGACTGTTTGCAGAACAGGGATTTGAAGCGGTAAGTGTTCGCGAAATATCCAAAGCTGCAGATATTAATATAGCCATGGTGTCATATTATTTTGGTTCAAAAGAAAAATTGTACGAAGAAGTCATTAACAGAAAACTGACACCTACAGCAATGATATTGCAGCAAGCTAATATGCAAACAACGAATAAAGAAAAGTTATTTGCTATAGTGGATTTATTTATAACCCGTTTTTTTGATAACAGACAATTCCAGAATCTAATTTTTCGGGAAATGGCATTAAGCCAGCGAAAAGAAATGCCGGAGTTTATTACTCAAAGAATGCATCAGAATTTTTCTATTATTTCTGATATCATTAACAAAGGAATAAAAGCTAAAGAATTTAAAAAAGTAGATGTGGAACTAACTGTAATGTCTATTATCGGAATTATAAAAACATATACTGCCTCAGGAACCATGGCTTGTAAAATATTACAAACGGAAAATGAAAGCGAAGTCTTTAACGCAAAACATAAAACCAGGTTTAAAAAATATTTAAGAGAATTGCTCACAAGTCATCTCGATATAAAATAAATAAAATAAGAATAAGCTCAATCGAAAAAATATAAACAATGCGAAAATTATTAATCATACTGCTGTCATTCCCATATCTTGTAAATGTACAAGCCCAAACAACCAAGAAACTTACTTTACAGGAAGCATTTATTTTAGCTGCTCAAAACAGCAAACAACTTCAACTAGACAGTCTTAAAGTTCAGTCACTGGATTATAAAAAGAAACAGGTTCAAAATGCTATGATACCTGTTCTTGCTATTGGTTCAAGCTACACCAGATTAAGTGATAATATTGCTGATCTGACATTAGGACCGATTACTATAAGCCAGATTGTGAATCAATATAATAACCGTGTTTCAATACAACAACCGATTTTCCAGGGATTGAAAAACTGGAATACCATGAAAGCAATTAATCAGCAAAAATTAGCGACAGACCTGGATAAACAAAGAGACCAGCAGGATATAAAACTGAATGTGATACAAACATATTACAATCTATATAAACTTCAACAGGCAAAAACATTATTGGATTCTAATATTGGGCAAACGCAGGTACGTGTAAACGATATTACAAAATTTAAAAATGCAGGGCTCGCATTGAATAATGATGTAATGCGTACTGAATTACAAAAAACAAATTTACTGGTTTCAAAAGCAGATATAGAAAGTGCAATTGATATCATCAACTTTAATATATGCATATTATTAGGATTGGATAACAATACAAAAATTGAAGTAGAAAATCCAGAAACTGTAAAAGATGCGAACAATACAATAGAGTCGATGTTATCTTCATCTTATACAGACAGAGCGGAATTAAAAGCACAAGACTACAGAAGTAAAGCAGCAGACTATCAAATCAAAGCATCGAAAAGTGCTTACATGCCAACAGTGAGTGCTGTAGGTAACGGATATTATAATAATCCCAACCAACGTGTATTTCCTCCGGAAGCAAGTTTTAAAGCCACCTGGGATGTTGGAGTAAGCGTAAGCTGGAATATCATGCAATTATATACTGCACGTGCAATAGTAGGCGATGCAAAAAATCAGAAGGCACAATTGCAACAAGCAACTGCCCAAATTAAAGATGGCATTTCTATGGAAGTGAATGCTGCTTATGAGACATTGAAAGTTGCGTTATTAAAAATTGATTTGGCACAACGTGCCATAGAGCAGGCAACAGAAAATAAAAGAATCTTAGATAACAGATTCGGCGCACAGATAGCATTATTAAGCGATGTGTTAGAAGGAGATCAGTTATTGCTGCAAGCACAGACAAATCTATTGAACGCACAGGCAGATGCCGCAATTGCAAATTATAAACTGCAAAGAACTTTAGGACAAATTAAGTAATATCTATAATCTAATAAACCTATTGAGACAAACTCACAAACTAATAAAAATGGAAAATACAACAGTAACAACAGCAGAAAACAAATCACCAAAGAAATTCATCAGACCTATAATAGGCATTATAATTTTAGGATGTGCAATAGCCTTTGCTGTCAAGAAAATTTCTTATGCACGACATAATGAAGACACTGAGAACTCCCAGATAGAATGTAACATCGTTCCGATAGCACCCAGAATTTCAGGTTATATCGATAAGGTATATGTTGTGGAGAATCAGCGTGTACACAAAGGCGATACGATTGCAAAATTAGACGATAGAGATTTAAAAATCCGTTTACAGCAAGCAATTATAAATGCAAAAAGTGCAGGAGCAAATGTAAGTGTTGTGAGAAGTAATGAAACTTCTGCCAATGCTTCTGCAAGTGCCACTTCCACTTCTATTATTACTGCTCAGGCAAATATAGAAACAGCAAAAGCAAATGTAGAAGCAGCAAAAGTACGCGTATGGAATACAACGGAGAATTTCAAACGTTACGAACAATTATTTAATCAGACATCCGCTACACAGGCACAGTATGATGCAGCATTAGCTGAAAAACAATCTGCAGAAAAACAAGTAACAGTTTTAGAAAAACAAATTGCTGTAGCAGAAGCACAATTAAAAGCAGCACAACAGCAATCTTCGGCATCACGAACACAGGCCAATGGCGTTGGTTCACAAGTGAATCTTGCAGAAGTTGGAATTCAACAGAGACAGGCAGAGATTGATTTTGCAAATCTGCAGTTAGCTTATGCGTACATTATTGCACCTTCGGATGGATTTATTTCCAAGAAAAATATTCAGGTTGGTCAGTTGGTAAATCCCGGGCAAACGTTGATGAGTTTAGTGGATGATTCACAACTTTGGATTACTGCAAACTTTAAAGAAACACAGATTGAAGACATCAAAGTAGGGCAGGATGTAGAAGTGAAAGTAGATGCATACCCTGATAAATCATTCAAAGCAAAAATTGAATCATTACAGGCAGCAACAGGATCTAAATTTTCTTTATTGCCTGCAGATAACGCAACCGGGAATTTTGTGAAAGTGGTGCAACGTGTACCTGTCCGTATCGCATTGTCAGACGATAAAAATGATAAGTTCGATTTGCGTGCAGGAATGAATGTAACAGTCGCGGTAAAAGTTAAATAAAGAATTGGTTGATTTGTTAAATGAAAATGAATAGAAAATACTTATTACTTATTCCTTACTACTTATTCCTTCAATCATGACTCAGGAACAAACAAACAGCTTAATAGAATACGGCGCACGTCGGTACATTATTACGATAACCGTCGTATTGTGCACCTTGTTAGAATTAATCGATACAACAGTTGTAAACGTAGCAACAAATACCTTAATGGGAAATCTTGGCGCAACCTTATCAGAGGTAAGCTGGGTAATTGCAGCGTATGCAATTGCAAATGTTATCATCGTACCTATGAGCGGATGGTTGTCATCGCAATTCGGTAGAAAATATTATTTCGCAGGTTCAGTAGCTATTTTCACGTTCGCATCTTTGATGTGCGGTTTATCAGGTTCTATATGGACACTGGTGTTTTGGCGTTTTGTACAAGGCATTGGTGGTGGTGCTTTATTTGCAACATCACAAACTATTTTAAAAGAAATTTATCCGCCGGAAAAAATAGGAATGGCAATGGCGATGTTTGGTATGGGTGTGATTTTAGGTCCAACTATTGGTCCGTTTCTCGGTGGCTATTTAGTGTATAATTATTCTTGGCCAGTTATTTTTTATGTAAATATTCCGATTGGAATCATCGCAATTTTTTTAACACTAAATTATATTCGCGACAATCCGTTCGATAAAAAAACAGATGCAAGTGTAGACTGGCTTGGTATTATTTTATTGATCATTGGTATTGGTTCTTTACAATTAGTATTAGAACAAGGTGAACGTAATGATTGGTTTGAATCGCAATATATAATTTCGTTTACATTATTGGCAGTTGGCGGAATTATCGGATTTATTATTAGAGAATTAACAGCTGAAAATCCGATTGTTGATTTACGTGTGTTAGGAAAAGGAAACGTAGCCATTGCAACAATAATGAATTTTGTGTTAGGATTTATTTTATTTGGTAGTGTGTTTATCTATCCAATTTACATGCAGCGGTTCTTAGGCTTTACAGCTCAAATGTCAGGTTCTATGTTTATTCCCGGAGCCTTTCTAAGTGGTATGCTGATGCCTGTAGTTGGTGGATTATTGTCTAAAGGAACGCCGCCCAAATTTATGATTATGTTTGGGTTTTCTATAACAGCTATTTTTGTGTTTTGGTCGTCCTTTATTTTCACCACTAATACAGGAACTGAAGCTATGTTTTGGCCATTAATAGTGCGTGGTCTTGGAATGGCATTTCTATTTGTTCCACTTTCTGGTTTAACCTTAGGTGGTTTAAATGGAAAAGATGTTGGACAGGCATCCGGTATTTCTAACATGATACGACAAATTG
>JAYVPA010000025.1:0-10013 GCA_043757615.1 Sphingobacteriales bacterium
ACAGCCGGCGATTTTAATTCAATAAAATCAGCGATATGCCAGCGGAAATACAAGAGCATTTTATCTAATAAAATCTTACGTTCCGCTGCACTGAGTTTCAATTCATTTTTTTCGTAATACACCGCCATCATTTTTTTCAGCATGTTTGTTTCCAGTACATCCAGTGCATTTGCAGAGGAAATCGTATCTTCAAATCTGCCGCTTTCTAAATTAAAATAAGTACCATGTAAGATATTATGTAAAGATGGTTCAAAACCTAAAATACTAGCTGTTTCCAGTAAGAAAAACAATGGCTTATTTTCAATGCTTTCTGTTTCAGTATCCAGTTCCATCAGGAATAAAGTAAGGTAATCATACAAACGTTCATTTACTTCATGCTCTTTCAGGCATTTTGATATTACTTCAATACAAAACACAGCCACGCTTTGCTTGATAAAATCAATATGCAGGTTTTTATAAATGTAATTTGTAGTATATTCTTTCAGCCTGTTCAGATTGCGTTGTTCTTTCAGGTAGACTTCCATGTTTAATATATTCAATGGCTGAATAAGATTGCCTTTTTGTTTGTTTCTTGAACTGCGTACACCCTGAACAATGAAACTGAGTAATCCATATTTTTTAGTAAAAATCTTAGTAATTACACTCGATTCCGAGTATTTGGTAGTTTTAAGTACAATGCCTTCCGTCTTATCAAGCATGATGTAAATATAATTTTTAGAAAGTGAAATGTATTTAAACGAAGAAAAATTAAGGTGTTTGTGTTAAAAATTGGTGACATTTAAGAAACATTTGTATCTTTATTATACTAATTCCAGAACATGAGAAAAAATTACACATTCATTTTACTTTTACTGTTTGCTTTAATAGGTGCAACTTCTTGCAACAAAACATGGAATTGTGAATGTAGTGAAGGTGGCAAAGTTCTAACAGTGACACCAATAAAAACATTAGGTAAATATGGTGCAAAAAATGTTTGTGATTCCTATCAGGAAGAAAATAACAGAAACGGTGCAAGACAAGTCTGTCAGATAAAATAATTTCTATTTCTCCGAAGTTTTCTGCGTTTTTCTAAATAAAAAATATCCGATTGCTATACCAAGCGGTAAGATAACGATTAGCCCTAGTGCAATAATTCCCATTTAATTATTTTGTGTTCATGATGTCTTCAATTTCCTCGATTTCTACGGGAATATCTGCCATTAAATCTACAATTCCGGTTTCAGTAATCAGAATGTCGTTTTCAATTCTGATTCCCAGTTTTTCTTCAGGAATATAAATACCCGGTTCACAAGTGAATACATTTCCTGCCTGCATCGGCGCATACCGGTTTCCAATATCATGTACATCTATCCCAAGAAAATGAGAAGTGCCATGCATGAAATATTTTTTATACAACGGATTTTCCTTGTCTTGTTTTGCAACATCATTTTTATCCAATAAGCCTAATCCGATCAATTCTGCTTCCATTATACTGCCCACTTCTTTATTGTATTCGGCCAGTATCGCACCGGGTTTCAGCATTGTTTTTGCCTGTTTCATTACCCGCAAAACTGCATTGTAAACATCTTTCTGTCGAGGTGAAAATTTACCGTTTACAGGAATGGTTCTCGTTAAATCTGAAGCATAGTTTGCATACTCCGAACCAAAATCCATAAGTACTAAATCACCATCATAACAAGCTCTGTTATTTTCTATGTAATGCAATATGCAGGCATTGTACCCACTTGCAATGATTGGAGTATATGCATGTCCGTTTGAGCGCTGACGGATAAATTCATGAATAATTTCCGCCTCAATTTCGTATTCCATAACGCCAGGCTTCACAAATTTTAATACACGTTTAAATGCGTCACGCGTAATCTTACAGGCCTGCAGCATCAAGTCAATCTCCAGGGGATGTTTTATGCTGCGTAATTTTGACATTATCGAACCCAACCTTTTGAATTCATGCGTCGGATAATTGTATTTCAGTTCATTGGCAAAACGAATATCTTTATATGGAACAACATTGTCATTGCGGTCATTTTCATTAATGTTTATAAAGACTTTATCGCAATATGTCATCAGACTTTTTAAAGCCGGATCAAAACTTTCGTCCCAGAATATCTGCTGTATGCCGGATGCTTCCCGCGCTTCGGGCATGGTATATTTATGACCTTCCCATACGGCAATTACTTCGTTTGTTTTTCTTAAGAATAAGGCTTCGCGATACAATGGATTTGGGCAATCAGGATAAATTATTAACGCTGTTTTTTCCTGATCAATACCACTTAGCCAGAATAAATCAGGGTTCTGACGGAATATAAATGCCTGATCGGCACTGCGCGGCATTTCATCACTGGCTAATAAAATTGCCATGGAATTCGGCGGCAATTCAGCAATAAATTTTTTTCTGTTATCTATGAAAAGTTGGGAATTGATGGATGCGTATTTCATATTAATGTGAAAATTTGAAAATGTGGTAATTTGAAAATGAAGTTAATAAAAAGAAATAAATAACTATTCATCGCATTTCCACAAATAGATTTTATTATCCAAAATAATAAATGTTCCGTTCTTAGTGAAAATTGAGTCTTTGTATGATGGAATTGGTTTAATTTCCATATTTATCAAATTATCGAAATAAAATAAATCTTCTTTATCCGTAAGCCATGCAAATCTCCAATCAGATATATTTGTATTTTCTCTAAATACTAAACTATTAGATTTTATACTATCTATAAGTTTGTTGTCAAAATCCATAACTATTTGTAAACAATAATCGGTTGGTGCAGGAACAGGGATTCTTTCATTAAAATTACTAACTGTTGGCGAAAAATATCTGAATTTAGCTTTTATTGGTCTGAATCTTTCAATACTTATTAGTTTGGATAATGTGTCAATGCTATTAGAAAGTAAAATAGTAACAGTATTTGTCTTTTCATCGACAACATACTTTTTCGTTTCTCTACAAGAAATAATAATAAAGAAAATAAATATGAAGTATAATTTTTTCATGTCATTTTCAAATTAACTAATTTTCAAATCAATTAAGCTCTTGCCATTTGCTTATTAATATCTTTTAAATGCTTTTTTATTTCTTCGTTTTTTACTTTTAGTGCATTGGCACGGCGTAAAAATTCTTTAGCTACTTTTATTTCGCGGCGCTGCGCATAGATGGTACATATTTGTAAGTAGGCGGTTGCTAAATTATCATCATCAGGCAATCCTTTTTGTACAGCAATCTTTAGATTTTTCAGGGCTTCTTTATTATCCCCTTTTTGCAAAGAGATACCACCTAGCTGCAGGTAGGAGACACCTTCCTGTGAGGTGCCAAGCATATCACTTTTATTAGCTAAACTTTTCCTGATATTCGCTTCTGCAGAAGTTAAATCCTGATTTGCCATGTCAAAATTAGATTGCAACATATAATAGCCCTGTCGAACAGGTTTTATCAGTAAATTTGGAAATTTTATCCAGCTCATCACTTCTTTAGCACCGTCAATATCACCAGCCTCCACTTTCTTTTGTAAGTAGCGCATCGGACCGATTAAAATATCAAACAAGATTACTGCTATTGAAATAATATATAAGAAGATAGACCATTGCCATCCTTTATGCACAAAAATATTTAATAGAATTCCTGTAATCAAAAGCACTATTGCAGCATAAAAACGATATTTGACATATAACTTTCCGTAATCCATAATTTTTAAAATTGAGTTGCAAAAATAGGGGATTTAGTAGTAAGTAACAAGTATTAAACAGTAAGAAAAAAGATGTGGTCACAAACTGCAAGTTTTACATAAAATAGTTTTAAAAACTTGGCGAGAAAGCAATTGTCCAGCGGAATTTCTTGATATTTGGTTCATTCAACTGGGTAAGACGCCAGTTAAAATCTACACGCACTAACTTGAATATATTTTCAATACCAAACCCGATTTCCGCATAGAATCCGTTCAATCCTTTTAATCCGCTTGGCAAATCTGAGAAGGTGATTTTACTTTTATCTAAACTTGCTACAGCCATTCTCGTTTCAAAAACTTCACGTAAGCCTAATTTTCGCCAACCCGGAATTTTATTAAAGAAAAACCCATCGAAATGATGTTCAACAAATAAAGTTAGCTGTTGGTCTGCAATAAATTCGGTTTCCAGCATATTTACAAAACGCTCTTTATTATACAGGAAAGATTCATTCCCCGGTAATATTGATAATAAGGGATAAGGTGCAGAGCCAAACAGTTTACTGCCAATCAGTCTTATATTCGTATGTCCGATTGGTGAAGACAATCGTTCATCCATTACCAAATCCATTTTGTGATAATTGAAATCACTGCCTATTTTTTTTACGCTGAAAACATAATTAAAAGTGAAACGCGGTAACTTCCCTTTTAAGTATCTTTTCTGGTCACTCGTTTGTAAAAACTTAGAACCGGGCGTGTATACAATATTTAAACCAGGTGAAAAAATACTGAATGAACGTAAGGTGTCTTTATTATTTAAAGCATCTGTTTTTATAAATTCAATTTTGCCCGGAATGGTCTGATATTTCTTGTAATTAAAGCTGAATGAAGTAGTAAAATTTGGGAGCCATTCTCTGGTATAACTCAGTTTCGCATCTTTCAGATAAACTAAATCGGCAATAGCTTTTCTGCGCGTAAGAGACATATAAATAAAATCATAGCTAAGCCCGGAAGTATTTAAAGTGAAGCGCTGGTAATCGTCTTTATAAGACAGATTTATGCTATGTGGTTTTTGTTTTTTATCCGGTAAATTAAAGCCGAGTTCAGCGCCATATTTGAAACGTTTGTCATTTAAGCCATAGGCAGCGTATACACTCCAGTTTACCCATTTTCCGATGCGCCAGTTGTTTTTTAAATTGACTCTGAAACGCACCCCTTCCAAATCATTCCACGTAACCAGTTGATACAAATTTCCTACATCAATTACTTTGGTTTTAAAATAACCACTGGCAAAGAAACTACCAATGCCTGACATCGCTTTGTAGAATCTTGTTCGTTTCAAAGAATCTATTAAAAAATATACTTTTCCTTCCTGCACAGAAAGCGAATCATGGCGGCGTACTGTCCAGAAAGAATCGGTCTGACGACGGTAATTTTTTAAGAAAACAGTGTTTTCTTGTTTCAGGATTGTATCTGCAATGGTTTTGTCCACTGCTATATCTTTTCTGTGTAAATATCGTGCGATACGAACGCTCTTTGCTTTTTTCCGTTTTGTGATAGCAACATTGGTGCTGCGTGATTCTTCATTTTTAAACCATCCTTTTCCGGTATTTGCAAAACTTTGGTTTAAAGAAAAATCATTAATGAAATTTATATTGGAACGTTTGTCAATGCCCAGTTCAATTTTTATAATTGCAAAAGAAGAATCACGAATGGTGGCTTTTCCATTAAACAGTAAATCACCTTTGCTCTTTGGCGTAAAAGCTAAGTTATAAATCCAGACACTATCGCGTACAATAATCGTATCAACCTCAATAATGCTATCAGTGACCAGCGTACTGTCTATTGTTACGGTATAAGTAATTAACGAGCTGTCTGTAGACCTTATGTTTTTTGTAGATAGGTTATTTATGCTGCTGTCAGCAAATTCATTTTTTATAACGCTGGTATCATATAGCATTTTTTTAAAATAATCCGTTCTGTTCTTATAGATAATTTTACTACGATCAATTGCTTTAGAAGTATCAATTATCTTCACACTATCTATTATATAATAATTATACAAGGCCAAGCCGCCATCAGCAAAAGGCATTAAGAACGTTTTTTCCTGCACAATAGCCTGATTGTCGTATGCATCTATTTCATCAAATGCAATATCTAATAAATCAGAAAAACGGAGCTGTTCAATACCTGAAATTTTACTTGCTTTTACAACATTCTTGTTTTTCTTAGGGTCTTTATTGAAATAATAATCGGTGAGTGTTTCTTTCAAGATTAACGGAACAAATCTTGTTCCTTCAGCGGTACTGTCTTGGTTTTCCAAGATAAACCGAAATGGTTTAAAGATTTTCCGTTTGGTAATTTTAGTCCTTATATTATATAGCGAAGCAACTGTTTTTTGATATTCTTCATACTGATAAGAATCGTATGATTTTGGTTTGTTTTCATCTTTGTGTCTGACGACATTTCTGAAAATCCGGATGGCAGCTGTATCTTTTGGAATTTTGGTACGTTTTGCTTTTACCGTAAATTCTTCCAGCATGAAGTTTTCAAGATGCATTTTTACAAAGAAAGAATCTCTTCTGAAGAAACGTTTTTTTACAATCTCATCTTTATATCCTAAATAAGAAAAAATCACGGAATCTGTTCTGGAATTAACAGCAAATTCAAATCTGCCGCTGTCATCTGTTGTTCCGCCAACACTGGAACTGATAGAATAATTTACATAAGGTAATGGCTCCTTGGTCTTAGAATCAATAACCACACCTTTAAGTTCATATTGACCAAAAGAAAGGAAGGAAAAAAAACTGAAAAATATGTAGAAGATAAATTTTTTCACTTGACAAAGAGGTAACAACGCTCAAAATTAGATATTAGTTTACGGCATTGCTGATTATTTAATTAGTTTAAAGAATTCATAACAAATCATTTGCCAAAAAAATATATTAGAGCTTGTTTTGATGAAATTTCTTAATATTGATAAGAATGATATTCTTAATCTATTACCAAAATGAAGGGAGACTTCCGTAGGACGTGTCGTGTCTACCAAATTTCAAACAATTTCTATTGGATTTTTAGCTATAAAAAAATAAAATTTCAAGTCTATTCATCCAAAAAGATTTGATATCAAAATTAAATAATTGAAAAGCAAATATTTATAAGCTAAAATATTCAATTCTTATACTACAAATCTCACATCTCACTTCTAATTTCTTTCTAAACAAAATCTTAACCCCAAATTAATATGCAATAATTTTCCACAATTGAGAATAAATTGCTATCTTTGCGCCCACTTCAGGAGGAAAAATCCAATTTTAGGAAAAATTCTTCTTGTAGTTACTGCCTTCGCAGGGAAGGTAAGACTACAAAAAAACATGATCTTTTTACAGGATTACGTTTGGTACTCTTACTTCAAATCCCTACCTTTGCAGTCCAAAAAAATTAAAGAGTAACGAATGCCTACAATTCAACAATTAGTAAGAAAAGGAAGACAAGAGCTTAAATACAGCTCAAAATCAAGAGCGCTAGATGCTTGTCCGCAACGCCGAGGTGTATGTACACGTGTATATACTACAACTCCTAAGAAGCCAAATTCGGCATTGCGTAAGGTAGCAAAAGTACGTTTGACTAATAAATTTGAAGTTATTGCATACATTCCGGGAGAAGGTCACAATTTACAGGAGCACTCCATCGTAATGATTCGTGGAGGTCGTGTGAAGGATTTACCGGGCGTACGTTATCACATCGTTCGTGGCGCATTAGATACAGCAGGTGTAAACAACCGTCAGAAAAGCCGTTCTAAATACGGTACGAAAAAAGGAAAAGCAGGTGCAGCAGCAGCAGCTCCGGCAAAAGGAAAGAAAAAATAATGTAAAGACACATTGAAAGTGTCTCGTCAAAAGGATAAATAGATGAGAAAGCAAAAAGCAAAGAAAAGATATTTAGCACCGGATCCGGTTTACGGTGACCCGTTGATCACTCGTTTTGTAAACAATCTGATGATTGGTGGCAAAAAAAGTACAGCTTACACAGCATTTTACGAAGCTATGGAGCGTATAAAGACTTCTACTAAAGAAGAAGGATATGATATCTGGAGAAAAGCAATGGATAATGCAATGCCGGCTGTAGAAGTAAAAAGCAGAAGAATTGGTGGTGCTACATTCCAGATTCCAACACCCATCCGTGAAGACAGAAAATTATTCATGACGATTCGTTGGTTGATTCAGTATTCCCGTAAAAGAAACGGAAAATCAATGGGCGACAAATTAGCAGCTGAGTTAATTGCAGCAGCAAAAGGTGAAGGTGCGGCAGTGAAAAGAAAAGAAGACACACACAAAATGGCAGAAGCTAATAAAGCGTTCTCACATTTCAAAGTTTAAAAAATAAAACGGAAGGGCGCATTGAGTGCGTCCAAAAAGGAAAAATAAAAATGGCACGCGATTTAAAATATACAAGAAACATTGGTATTGCAGCACACATTGATGCAGGTAAAACAACTACGACTGAACGTATTTTGTACTATGCAGGTGTGAATCACAAAATTGGTGAAGTACATGATGGTGCTTCTACAATGGACTGGATGGTGCAGGAAGCAGAGCGTGGTATCACAATCACTTCAGCGGCTACAACAGTTTCATGGAAATATAGAGATCAGGATTATCACGTTAATATTATCGACACACCCGGTCACGTTGACTTTACAGTTGAAGTAAACCGTTCTTTACGTGTATTAGATGGATTAGTGTTTTTATTTTCAGCAGTTGATGGTGTTGAGCCTCAATCTGAAACTAACTGGCGTTTAGCAAATAATTATCACGTTGCCCGTTTGGGCTTTGTAAATAAAATGGACCGTTCAGGTGCTGATTTCTTAATGGTAGTGGAAGAAGTGAAAAAAATGTTAGGTTCTAATGCAGTTCCTTTACAATTGCCAATAGGTGCGGAAGATACATTTAAAGGTGTTGTGGATTTAATAAATTTCCGTGGTCTTATTTGGAATGAGCATGACAGAGGTATGACCTATAACGTAGTAGATATTCCTGCTGATATGTTGGAAGAAGCTACGATGTGGAGAGAAAAATTACTGGAAGCAGTTTCTGAATATGATGACAAATTGATGGAGAAATTCTTCGAAGACCCGACATCAATTACAGAAAGAGAAATATTAGATGCATTGCGTGCAGCTTGTCTGGATATGAAAATTGTTCCAATGTTATGCGGTTCATCTTTTAAAGATAAAGGTGTACAGACAATGTTGGACCTAGTAATGGAATTAATGCCATCACCAATGGACAGACCAAATATTATTGGTACAAATCCTAATACCGGTGCAGAAGTTATCCGCAAACCAAGCTATGACGAACCCTTCGCAGGTTTAGCATTTAAAATTGCTACTGACCCTTATGTCGGTCGTTTAGCATTTACACGTGCTTATTCTGGTGTTTTAGATGCAGGTTCTTATGTATTAAATACAAGAACAGGAAATAAAGAACGTATTTCCCGTATTTTCCAGATGCATGCAAATAAACAAAACCCGATTGATAAATTAGGTGCAGGTGATATTGGTGCGGTAGTTGGTTTTAAAGATATCAGAACAGGTGATACATTATGTGCTGAATCAAGTCCGATTATTTTGGAATCTATGAACTTCCCTGATCCTGTTATCGGTTTAGCAATTGAGCCAAAAACTCAAAATGATGCTGATAAATTAGGTATGGCATTAAGTAAATTGGCTGAAGAAGATCCGACATTTAAAGTTAGATACGATGAAGATACAGCACAAACTGTAATCTCCGGAATGGGTGAATTACACCTGGAAATTATTGTTGATCGTTTATTGCGCGAGTTCAAAGTAGATTGTAATCAAGGTGCGCCGCAAGTAAACTATAAGGAAACAATCACAAATACTATTGAACACAGAGAAACATACAAAAAACAATCTGGTGGTCGTGGTAAATTTGCAGATATTCAGGTAGAAATCGGACCTGGTGATGAAGGAAAAGAAGGCTTAGAATTCGTAAATGCGATTTTTGGAGGATCAATTCCACGTGAGTTTATTCCGTCTGTTGAAAAAGGCTTCAAAGAAGCAATGAAATCAGGCGTACTGGCTGGCTACGAAGTACCAAGTTTAAAAGTTCGTTTACATGATGGTTCATTTCATCAGGTGGATTCAGATACTTTCTCTTTCGAGCAAGCAGGTAGATTTGCATTCCGTGAAGCATGTAAAAAAGCAAATCCGATTTTGTTAGAACCAATCATGAAATTGGAAGTAATCACACCGGAAGAAAATACAGGTGATGTAGTAGGTGACTTAAACCGTCGTCGTGGTATGATGGAAGGAATGGAAATGAAGCA
>JAYVPA010000026.1:0-9973 GCA_043757615.1 Sphingobacteriales bacterium
AATTTTTAATGAAGAAACTCTTTTGTATTCGCACAATCTCTATTCTATAAAAAGAATTGTAAAATGATTAAAATTTTTGAAGCGGAGAAAGTTAAAGAAACTGATGAATACAGCATCAAACATGAACCTGTATCTTCTGTACAGCTGATGGAAAGAGCTGCGAATGCTTTTACACAAAATTTCACGCAGGATTTTCCGGATAAAAATATCCCTGTTACTATTATTTGCGGTAACGGAAACAATGGCGGTGACGGATTGGCAATTGCAAGAATGTTATCGGCTAAAAAATATCATGTCACAATATTTATTTTTCATGCAAAAAAATATTCACCTGACTTTTTAAAAAACCTGAAACATCTTCAGACAAAGCATAAAAAACAAATCTATTATATAAATGATGCTAATTTTATTGATAAGACAAATACACAATCTATCATTATCGATGCAATTTTTGGAATCGGATTAGATAAAACTATAGAAAAAGATTCCATTCAATATAAGGTCATTGAGAAAATAAATAACAAAAAGTTTTTTCAGATAATAGCTGTGGATATTCCAAGCGGTTTGTTTGCAGATAAACATACAGAAGGCATTGCTCTGAAGGCTAATAAAACCTACACGTTTCAGTTTCCAAAGTTAGCATTTCTATTGCCGGAAAGCGGACTATATGTCAATGACTTTACAGTAACAGACATCGGATTACATCCTGACTTTATATCAAAAACAAAAACGTCATATAATTATTTAACAAAAGAAGACATACACATAAAAATAAAATCCCGGAAAAAATATTCACATAAAGGAACTTACGGCCATGCATTTATCATTGCAGGAAGTTACGGGAAAATTGGCGCAGCCGTTTTATGCAGCAAGGCTTGTTTAAGAGCGGGCGGTGGGTTAGTCACCGTTCATGTTCCTGCCTGCGGATATGAAATCATTCAGACTGCATTTCCCGAAGCCATGTGCAGCACAGACAAAAATGCAAAACACATTACCTCAATTCATGATACAGATAAATATGATGCAATTGCCATCGGCCCGGGAATCGGAACACATAGTGCAACCATAAAGGCTTTTGAAATATTTTTGAAAAAAAATGAGAAGCCGCTTATTGTTGATGCGGATGCGATAAACATTTTATCAAAGAAAAAAAGTTTATTACAGTTATTACCGGAAAAATCCATCCTTACACCACATCCAAAAGAATTTGAAAGAATCGCAGGAAAATGGAATAACGATTTTGAACGTTTGGGGTTACAGCAATATTTTTCGAAAAAATACAAAGTCATTATTGTATTAAAAGGTGCACATACTTCTATTTCTGATATTGATGGAACAGTTTATTTTAACTCTACAGGAAATGCAGGTATGGCAACCGGCGGCAACGGTGATGTATTGACAGGAATTATCACAGGATTTTTAGCACAGCAATATTCACCATTAGATAGCGCCATTCTTGGCGTTTATCTGCATGGATTATCCGGTGATAAAGCATTGCAGGGACAAAGTATGGAAAGTCTGCTTGCATCAGACATTATTGAAAATCTGGGAAACGCGTTTAAAGAAATTGAAAAATAAATTATCTTGAGCAAAAAGAATATAGTTGTATTAACCGGCGCAGGCATCAGTGCTGAAAGCGGCATCAAAACTTTTCGCGACAGCGACGGGCTTTGGGAAAATCATCGCATAGAAGATGTTGCGACATTTGATGCCTGGCGGCGGAATAAAAATTTAGTGCTGAATTTTTATAATCAACGGAGAAGACAATTATTGGAATGTGAACCAAATGATGCCCATAAATTACTGGTAAAATTAGAAGAAAAATATAACGTAGATATTATTACACAAAATGTAGATGATTTGCATGAACGTGCAGGCTCTTCTAATGTGCTGCATTTACATGGCGAATTATTCAAAGTGCGAAGCACACAAGATGAGCATCTTGTTTATGAGTGGAAAAAAGATTTAACCATTGGTGACAAATGTGAAAAAGGCGCTCAACTTCGTCCGCATATTGTTTGGTTTGGTGAAGATGTTCCTATGATTGAGGTTGCCGGAAAAATTGCAGGCAAGGCAGATATTTTTATTGTTGTGGGTACTTCTTTAGTTGTGTATCCCGCGGCAGGCTTAGTGCATTACACAGATTTTACCGTTCCTAAATATGTCATCGATCCAAATAAACCAACTATTTCCAATCTGCAGAATGTTGAATATATTTCAGAAATAGCAAGTATTGGTGTGAAACAATTGGTCGAAAGATTAATGGCTGAATAAAATTATTTTTTAATTTTAAACACAGCACCTGCACTGCCTGTATTACCATTCTTGTCAATGCCTAATACATTCATCAAGGCAGTTGTATCTGCATCAGAAGCAATAAATATTTTCTTATTGATTGTAATATCACTGCTGCTTACAGTTGTTTCTTCTTTATAAAAAATTTTATGTGTAAAATAATTAGAGATAATAATTTTATATGATCGTAAATTTCTATCAGACACTGAAAAATTAATGCTGACAGAATCTGCTACATAAAATGAATCACTTACTTCAGGTAAAAAAATCGTAACGACAGGCGGTTCTGTTTCTGCCTTTTTACAGGCGATAAAAAACAGCAATGTAACAAATATTAAAAATAATTTAGGCATCATGAATGTACTTCTCAAACTTAACTAAAAAATCGATAATTTTCATTTAAACTATCTTGAAACTGTTGTATTTATTGCATAATAATTATAAATAAAAAACTATCTTTATTATCCGCTTTTAATATAGCAGACAACAAACAATTGAAAATGCTATCAGATAAGCGGTTTTACAGAAATCGAAAATAGCGAATAGATGAACAAAAGTTTAAAGTTTGAAATAAACTACACTTGTTACGAAACCTGGGACGATGTTCCTGAAAATTATAAAAACTTAATGAATGAAGCACGCACCGCAAAAGACGGCAGCTATGCCCCATATTCTAATTTTAATGTTGGCGCAGCATTGTTATTAAACAATGGGAAAGTCATTCATGGAAGTAACCAGGAAAATGCTTCCTACCCTATTGGCTTTTGTGCAGAACGAACTGCGTTAAGCGCTGCGGCATCCATTGCCCCAAAAGAAAAAATAAAAAGCATTGCTATTACCTGCAGCTGTACACACAATCCTGTATTAACGCCCGGCGCTCCTTGTGGTATTTGCCGGCAAACTATCTTTGAAGCAGAATGCAAACACAAACAAGACATAGAAGTTATACTCATGGGTGAAACAGGAGAAATGTACGTCTTCAAAACTATCAAAGATTTATTACCCCTGCATTTTGATGCTGATTTTTTATAGAATCAAATTTTTATTTTTTTGAAATTAAATATCTTGTCATGATTAATAATATTTAATATCTTTTATTAAAAGTACCAATTTGGAAATATCATCAAATGCATCTATTTTAGAGTTATGTGCAATGCAGCTTGAATACAAACGAATTTGCAAGCAGACAATTTGCAAGCGATAATTAAATAAGGACAAAAACAATGACTATTTTAAATCATGAATTGCTCGATAAACAGGAACAGTTCAACGCTACCCGTTTTGATTCTGATGCCATCGTTAGCACTATTCGCGAACCTCTCCTTGTTCTTGATAAAAACCTTCGCATAAGAACCGCCAACCAATTCTTCTATAAAAAATTTAATCTTTCTCAAGAGGAAACCGAAGGCAGATTGTTTTATGAATTACAAAATCACCCATGGGATAATAAGCAACTGCGTACACTGCTCGAAGAAATTATTTCGCAAAATAAACTATTAAATGATTTTGAAATTGTTCATCAATTTTCTTCTCTTGGTGAGCGAATCCTGCTGTTAAGCGCACGGCAAATTCTAAATGAAAGAAATGCTGAGCAACTAATTCTTCTTGCTATCGAAGATGTTACCGATAGCTGGATGACAAAAAAATTTATGAAAAGCGAAAGCAGGGTTCGGGATTTTATTATGCAGTCGCCAGCTATGCTTGCCTTACTTAAAGGACCCGAACACAGGTTTGAATTAATAAGTCCCACTTACACCCAATTTATAGATAAAGGCGAAGTAATAGGCAAAACGGTGCTTGAAGTGATGCCGGAACTTAAAGGTCAAGGGTTTATTGAACTACTGGATAATGTATACAAGTCCGGTGAAAATTTTATTGGAAAAGAAATGCCCGCTATGGTAGATAAAGGCAACGAACTCCAACAAGTTTATCTGAATTTCACCTTTCAGGCATTGAAAAATCAGAAAGAAGAAACAGAAGGTATTTTAGTGTTTGCATACGATGTAACAGCACAGGTAAAAGCACACAAAATAATTGAAACAAGTGAAGTTAAGTTCCGCAACTTTATATTGCAGGCACCTGTGCTTATCAGCACATTTCAAGGTCCTTCATTTATTATAGAAACAGTTAATAAAACAGCGCTCGAAATTTGGGGAAAATCTTACGACCAAGTAATCAACAAACCTCTTTTTGAAGTATCCCCAGAGTTGGAAGCGGGTTTAAAAAACATACTCAACGATATATATATTACGGGTGAACCTTTTATCTCCAACGAAATAAAGGTTCAACTTAAACGTACAGGAAAATCAGACACTGCTTATTTCAACTCTATTTACCAGCCATTGCGTGATTTGGAGAATGAAATTTACGGCATCATCTTAATAGGAACTGAAGTAACAGAAGCAGTGAATGCCCGCAAAAAAATTGAAGCAAGTGAAAAGCGTTTTCGCTCGTTTACACAAAATTCTCCTGATATGATTGCGCAGATAGATAAAAATTTACGCTATACATATGTAAACCCACAAATGGAAATGTTTACGGATAAAAAAGCAGGAGAATTTATTGGAAAAACCCCCAAGGAATTAGGGCTTCCAGAAGAATTCTGTGTTTTTATTGACGAAAAAATCACTTCTGTCGTAGAAAAAAAACAATCTCATGAAGTAGAATATATAGGTTCAAAAGGCGAAAACGTTTTAATCCGTATAGTACCTGAGATAGATGAGAACGGTGAAATCATTTCCTATCTAGTTATCACAACCGACATTACAGAACGAAAAAAGAGTGAAGTACAATTCCGAAAACTAGCTACGCATTTAAAACTTTCTACTGATTCTGCCAAAGTAGGGACGTGGTCTTTAGACATACAGACACAAAAATTAGAATGGAGTCCATTGCACAAAAGAATGTGGGGGTACGATGAGCATCAGGAAGGTCTTGTATATGAAGACTGGTATAAAATTATTGTTGATGAGGATAAAGAAAAGGCTTTTAAAAAAATAGAAGAAGCAAGAATAAATTCCTCGACTTATGAAGTAGACTACCGGATTAAAAGAGCAAATGATAATGTCATTCGCTGGATGAAATCCGTTGGGCAGTATTATTATAACGAAGACGGAGAAGCGTTAATGCTTACAGGTATAAGTGAGGATATTACTGAACATAAAGAAGCAGAGAAAAAAATTAAGGAAAGCGAAAACCAATTCCGCACATTTGCCGACAGCATTCAAAATCTAGCATGGATTGCCAATGGTGACGGATGGATTTATTGGTATAACCAGCGATGGTATGATTACACCGGAACCACGTTTGAAGAAATGGAAGGTTGGGGATGGGAAAAAGTCCATCATCCCGATCATTTGGAAAGAGTAATAACCTTCGTAAAAAAAGCATGGGAAAAAGATGAGCCGTTTGAGTTGACCTTTCCGCTGCGAAGGCATGACGGAGAATATAATTGGTTTCTAACTCGTGCTTATCCTGTAAAAGATGCCAATGGAAATATTGATCGATGGATAGGTACCAATACTGATATTACCAACCAAAAAAGTTTTACCGAAGAATTAGAAATAAAAATTAAAGAACGCACGGAGGCATTAGTTGAAAAAGAAGATTATCTGAACCAGATAATCAGTAATGCTCCCGATGCCGTTATTGTAATAAATGAAAAAAGCAGCATCACCTTATGGAATCCTAAAACAGAAGAAATTTTTGGCTGGAAAGCAGAAGAAGTTTTAGGATTAAACCTAACAGATATCATCGTGCCAATAAAATACCGTGATGCGCACAGAGAAGGGATGAAACGTTTTTTAAAAACAGGCGAAGCACGGGTTTTAAATAAAACATTAGAACTTACTGCCCTTAACAAAGAAGGTAAAGAGTTTCCCATATCACTAACTATTTCGCAGGCAACGAAATATGGAAATAAATTATTTATTGCCTTTCTCAGAGACATCACTCTTGAAAAACAAAACAAAGAAGAATTAATTTTTAAAACAAAGCAATTAGAACAAATAAATCAAACGCTTGAATTAAAAAACCAGGAACTTGAAAACAGCAATGCTGAACTTGCATCCTTCAGTTATATTGCCAGCCACGATTTGCAGGAACCTTTAAGAAAGATTCAGTCGTTTAGCAAACGCATCATTGAAACAGAAAATTTTACGGGCAAAACACAGGATTATTTCTACCGTATTATAACAGCGGCTGAGCGCATGCAAAACCTTATTGTTTCGCTGCTTAATTTTTCGCATACAAATACTACTGAATTAATTTTTGAACCCTGTGATTTAAATACTATTGTTGAAGAATCAAAAAACGACCTTAATATAAGTATCCTTGAAAAACAAGCAACTGTTGAGTATAAAAATCTTCCGACAATAAAAGGTGTGCGTATTCAAATCAATCAACTTATTACAAACCTAATGGACAATGCCATTAAATACAGCCGACCGGATATCAAACCGTACATCAAAATTACTGCTGAACGCATTCATGGAAATGAAATTATGCATCCGTCAGCAAACAAAAAACAGGAATATCACGAACTAAAAATTGCAGATAATGGAATTGGATTTGAACAGCAATACACCACTAAAATATTTGAACTCTTCCAGCGTCTGCATGGAAAGAATGAGTATTCTGGAACAGGTATTGGCTTAGGCATCGTAAAAAAAATTGTATCCAATCATAATGGTTTTATTGTAGCGGAAGGCAAACCTGGCATTGGTTCAACATTCAGCATTTACATTCCAGCCTCATGATTTATTTTAACATTTGTTATAACTCTGCTTCAAAAAAGTACTTGAGTGTAAAATTGGCGAGTGGTGCTTAAAAATTATATCTTTATATAAACGTTGGTTAGTATAATTTAATAGTGAAACTATAAGTAAAAAAATATTATTGACAATGATTATGAAACGACCGGGACTGAAAATAAAAACAATCATTTCTGTATTCATTGGAATCATTGTGTTGCTTTTGGTTTCTACGCTATTGTTTTCCTTGTTTACTATCAACCGGATCAAATCCAATTTAAAAATTCAGGTTAATACCCGAACTGTAATTATTACACTTAAAGACAACCTTACTTACCTTATTGATGCTGAAACAGGAGGGCGAGGTTTTGTGATTAGTGCTGATACAAATTATTTACAGCCGTATAATTCGGCTCTTGAAAATATTCCTGAAAACATACGGGAGTTGCGCACCCTCACCAAAGACAATCATGTTCAACAACTCAACCTGGGAACACTTGAAAAACTTATCAGCATGAGACTTTTATTGATTGACAAATTAGTTTCAGCAAAAAAACAAAGCAATGAAAAAGCCATTTATGATATGGTGGCAACAGACCAGGGGAAATTCTATATGGATAGTATTCGTTTCATTAATAAATCAATGCAAACAATAGAACAAAATTTGTATGTATTACGATATTCAGATACTAAGAAAAGTATTGCCAGAGCTAAAATTATTTTTATAATCGAAGGATTTTTTGCAATTCTGATAACTTTGTTTTTAGCTTTTATCATCATTCAGGAACTTAGCAGAAGAACAAAAGCAGAAGATAAAATCAATGACTACGTTATTGATCTGGAAAGCAAGAATAAGGAGATAGAACAATTCGCTTATATTGCTTCACATGATCTTCAAGAACCACTCAGAAGTATCTCTAATTTTTCCAAACTTCTCGCTCAAAAGATAGATAGTTATGCTGATAAGGAAGCAAGTGAATATATGAATTATATTTCAGGAGGTGCAACAAGAATGTCAAATCTCATTTTTTATTTGCTTGAATATTCCAGAGTGGGGAAAAATGTAAGCAAGTCAGCAATTGACTGTAATCTATTAGTACAGGAAATTTTAACCGACTTAACAGCAGACATACAAGAAAGCCATGCAGAGATTCATGTAAAAAAATTACCTGTTGTCTATTCCTGCGATTTAAAATCAGTTTTTCAAAACCTTATCAGCAATGCCATTAAATTCAGGAAGAAAGACATTCCGCTTGTCATACATATTTCAGCAACTGACAAGGGAAAAGATTTTCTTTTTACTATAAAAGATAATGGCATTGGTATAGAAAAAGAATATCACGAGAGAATATTTATTATTTTTCAACGACTTCATACAAGGGTAGAATATGAAGGTACGGGGATAGGACTTTCACAATGTAAAAAAATTATTGAACAGCAGGGTGGGAAAATCTGGATTGAATCGGAACCCCCAAAAGGAAGCACATTTTATTTCACGATATCTAAAAATTAAAATCATGGTTTTGAAAAAAAAATTAAACTGTATTCTGTTAGTGGATGACGACCCGGATGATAATATGTATCATCAAATCATACTTAAAAAAATGGATATTGTCAATTCAGTTGACACCGTAGCAAACGGCCTGGAAGCATTAGCATATCTTAAAAAAGAAAACCAAACTCCGCCGGAACTTATTTTTTTAGACATTAATATGCCGAGAATGAACGGTTGGGAATTTCTGGAGCAATACCGACATTTAGATGAAAAACAAAAATCGAGGGTAGTCATTA
Organism: Sphingobacteriales bacterium; assembly: GCA_043757615.1. GTDB lineage: Bacteria > Bacteroidota > Bacteroidia > Chitinophagales > JADIYW01 > JADJSS01. Next base: position 8,838 of record JAYVPA010000026.1, read on the forward strand.
TGATTTTAACTACATCAGCAAACCCCGATGACCTTAAGAGAGCAAAACAAATACAGGATGTAACGGGCTTTGAAACAAAACCATTAAGCGAAGAAATAATGGTTGAAATTATACAAAATAATTTTCCTGATTATCTATAACAATTATCTGATAAAAAACATAAGCATCATACTTTTAACTCAATCCCTTTAAGATGCTGTTTCATAAAAAGAGATAAAAAAAACGACTGCCCTTTTGAGACAATCGCATTTTTAAATTATGATTTTTTTTTACTACGGATTCTTAACCGTATTTTTTTGAAGTGTTACTGCTGTTTGCGCTAATAATCTTCCATTTATTGAAGCTCCTGTAAGTAAATTTATTCCTGTTTTTGACAAAATAGTTCCCTCAAAGTGACTCGTTGTTCCTAAGGTAGTTGCACCTGCTGTTTGCCAGAAAATATTTTTTGCCTGAGCGCCGCCGGTTAATATAATTTTCATTGCAGAACTCATGTTTAAAGTTCCTGCAATTTGAAATATCCAAACATCGTTTGAAGTACCTGAAATTGTTACATTCGTTGGAATGGTAACATTGGTGGTCCATTTATACAAACCAGCTGTCAGAGTTTTACCTCCAATGTTTCCTGCACCTAAATTTATATAAGTTGGTTTAGTACGACTGGCAGCATCAGTATATGCTGTTTCCATATTACTTACAGCAGTTGTTAATCTGGTAGCATTCGTCAATCTGCAAGGCAGGGGTCCGGCAGCATCCACTGAATATATTGCTCCTGTAACTTCAGGACAAGCCAATAGAATTGCAGCTCCTGTTATCGGACTAGAACCAACGTCTCCGGTAATTACTGAAGGATAAACATCCGTAACTCCCGATTTAGATAATATTGTAAATTGTCCTGCAATTCCAAGATTAACCGGTGGCAAAGTTCGCGTAAACAACAATCTTGCACCTGTTGTTTGTTGTTGACTTCCTGATGCTGGAATTACATCTTTTTGACAGCTTGTAATAAACATCCCGGAAAGATGCTTTGGTCGATCGTCGGGCCAGCCTTTCACTCGATGGCAAGGAGTGGTTCGTTCACTTCGATCTTCCTCCCGCCAAAACGCGGATGCCAGTCTCCGAGCCGTTCGAAATCTCGG